>NZ_JAANAT010000002.1:300000-600000 GCF_011089895.1 Mucilaginibacter inviolabilis | reverse complement strand
ACCACTTCGAGGTTGTGTGCCCGCAAGGTTTTGATCACAGTATTCACCTCGCTTTGCAGCATGGCTACGTCCCCTGCAATATGGGCATCATCCTGTTTACCAGCAAAGGAGGCCCAGGTGTTCAGCCCTATGTTCGTGGTCATTTCCACGCCCATCGCAATCACCTTTAGATCGGCCCGCCCGATGGTATATTTATAGGTCGGTCCGTTCACCGTACCTGTATATTTCACGATGGCATCCAATGCCGGAATGTCAAAATTCTCTTTGCCGGTTACAGTCAGCGGAGCAGACGGTGCGGGTTGATTAGCCGGAAACAGCTTGCTGTCCCTAATGGTGTCAGCATATTTTTTTGCCAGTTCCGCTACAGTTCCCATGCCATGAATGTGCATGTAAAATATACGTGGTTCTTCGTAAAAGAAGTGGTTATGTATAGCTGCTATCTCCAAACCATTGGCGTGTGCAGCAGATATTAAAGGGTTAACCTCTTCCATCTGCAATACCGTATCGCTCATCACCATCGCGGATTTGCCGTCAACCGTTTTCTTAAACGACACCCAGCCGCCAAAACCAAACGGGATCGGTACGGGTTCGCCTTTAATTTTCATTTTCAGGTCGTTTCTCGGCAGTGGTGTCGTATAAACCTGCTCGGCATCTTTATAGCTGCCTTTTTTGCCCAGGGCAGCGTCAATAGCAGCCATTTCATCGGCTGTAATCGGCGGAGTTTTACCTAAAGGCAATGTTATTGCTTTCGCTTTATCAATAGGTAACAGCAAAGCTGTACCCAATACCGCCGTTGCCTGTAAAGCTTGTCTGCGGGTGAATTTATTGGTTTCCATGGTGGTAATGTTGTTATTTCTAATCAGTAAATAAATTTACAAAGTTTTAAAGCCAGATAATAGAACGGAAATGACTATACAGTAGAACAGATTTTACTTTTTTATCTATTGTTTTACCTGAACAGTTGTGCCTTCTTTCAGCTCTTCATTCGCCTGTGCAACCAGTTGGTCGCCGGGTTTCAGGTCACCCGCGATCTCGGTCTTTTCCTTGCCGGTAAACCCTGTCTTCACATCTACCCATTTGGTTTTTCCGTTCTCCACTCTGATCACAAACTTACGCTCCTGCGTCGTGACAACCGCTTTAAAAGGAACCAGGAACCCGTCTTTGGGGCGACTGACCGGCAATACGATTTGTGCGAACATGCCGGGCTTGAGTAAGCCGTTCGCGTTTGGAAAAGTAAGCTCCCACGTTTCGCTGCGGGTCTGAGGATCAATAGCATCTGATTTCCGGGCAAGTTTGGCTTTAAAGATTTGCCCCGGATTAGCGGAAACCGTAAATGAAGCCTCATTATCCTTTAAGGTAGTTGAATTATATGCTTCCGGCACAGCTACATCCACTCTTAAAGACGAGTTATCTTCTACACGGAACAAGAGCGTTTTACCGGTATTATCCACAAAATCTCCCTTAAAAACATTTCTTGCGGTTACTACGCCATTAAAGGGGGAACGGATGACCAGGTAGTCCTGTATAGCCCCGGTTGCTTGGGTTGCCGAACGGGAAGCCTGGTAAACTGCGCTATCTGTCCGCATCTGATTGCGGGCGATTTCCATTTCATTATCCGCCACGGCACCGGGCGTTTGAGCAGCTTTTAATAAACGCAGGTAAGTTGATTTGCTGGATTCATATTTAGACTTTGTACCCATGCTGTTACTTTGGCTTTGGGCCTGCGCCGCTTTTAATTCCGGTGCATCCAGGATACATAAAACCTGCCCTTTGCTTACTTTCGAGCCGATGTCTACTTTAACCTCTTTGACATAACCGGGCGTACGCGCGTAAATATTGGCACGGTCAAAGGGGATAATTTCGCCGGTCAGGTTCAGTTTATTGGAAACAGGTTCCAGTTTCAGCGTGATCAGTTTAACCGCCGGTTTCTCTGGCAGGCCCTGCGGCGCGGCTTTTTCCGTTTGATTACTTCCGCAAGCTGCCAACAGGCAAACCGGGATGTAGTATAGATATTTTATAGTTTTCATGATTGATTTTCGGTTAAAAGGTGATACTTACTTGCAGGATCATCCGGATCTAAAGAGATCACAGGTACAGGGCGATTCCCGATGGATGACTGGTAAATTAAGGGCAAAACGATCAGGCTGGAGAACATAGAAAAGATCAGGCCGCCGATCACGGCTGTTCCCAAAGGGGATGTCTGGTCGCCACCTTCTCCCAAGCCCAAAGCCATCGGGATCATCCCGGCGATCATCGCCAAACTGGTCATTAAGATGGGCCTGATCCGGTCTTTGATCCCCTGTAAATAGGGCTCGCTTAGTTTTTCACGCCGGTGTTTTTCTGCCTGGGTGACAAACAGGATAGCATTGGCCACCGCCACACCAACCGCCATGATACAGCCCATATAGGATTGAATATTCAGTGTTTTGCCGCAGATCCAAAGCAACAACAGGCTGCCTGTTAAAATGCCCGGAATAACCGCAATGATCACCAGTGATAAACGGAACGACTGAAAGTTTACCGCCAGTAGCAGGAAGATCACCACGATAGCCAGTAAAATGCCGTTTTGCAGCTCCTGGAAAGTCTGTAAAAATACTTCTGCCTGTCCCGGTTGCTGGATCTTCATACCCTCCGGCAGCTTACCTGTTTCATTTATGATCTTATCAATAGCATTGATGGCTGAACCAAGGGCCTTGCCATGCAGGTTGGCGGTAATGGTGATAAAGCGTTTTTGATTCAGCCGGTCAAACTCGCCCTCTGTATTACCCATTTTCCAGGTTGCCACGTCCCGCATATATACCTGCTTACCTCCAGCGGAACTTAAAAGGATATTATCCACTTGCGCCGGATCATTCATAATTAACTCGGGTACCTGCACCTGTACCTGGTAAGCTGTTCCGGCTGCTTTATCCACCCAGTAATTGGGCTGCGTAAAACGGCTGGATGAGGTCGCCGCTGCCAGTGATTTACCGGCATCTTCCACGGTCAGACCTAACTGTCCTAATTTCACCCGGTCAAATTCGATCTTCATGGCAGGGTAACCTTGTGGCGCACTGTATGCCACATCCCGCAGGTAGGGCAGTGTTTTCAGGCGTTCAACGATCTTCTTTCCAAACTCACGATCCTGTGCCAGGCTTTTACCCAAGACCTGCACCTGTATCGGTGTTCCTGTCCCCTGGCTCATGACCTGTTCCACCAAGTCTGCCGGTTCAAAGGAAATATGTGATCCAGGCATTTGTTTGTTTACCGCTTGTCGTATCCTTTCCTTGAAATCATCCAAATGAATACCTGCACCCGAAATGAATTTGACTTTGAGCACCGCTTCCTCTGGCCCGCTCGTCCATAAATGAATGGCGCTGACCGGGTAGCTGGATGGCAGCAGGCCTACATAAGCGGAGGATATGGCGATCTTGTTGCCCCCGGAAATACTGTCGATCAGGTGCAACAATTGTTTGGTACTTTGTTCTGTCCGCTCAATGCGCGTGCCTTCCTTTAACCTTAATCTGACCTGGAACTGCCCGGCATCCACTTTGGGAAACAATTCTTTACCGACCGTAAAGAATAACAATCCAGCTAAGGCGATGGTAAGTAGGATATAAACAGGTATCAAAATATTCCGGGTCGGCGACAGGCGGTGGATCAGCTTTTCATGCCTTTCTTTAAAACGGGTCATGCGTTTACCCTCTCCCACGTTTTCGGCCAGTTTATCTTTAAACAGCCAGTTGGCAATTACAGGTACAAAGGACTGCGATAACAGGAAAGACGCGATCATTGCAAAGCCAACCGATAAGGAAAGCGGCAGGAACATTGCCTTGGGGATGCCCGACATAAAGAAAGCCGGGAAAAATACAGCAAGAATACACAACAGGATCAATAGTTTGGGCAAAGCGATCTCTTTACAAGCTTCCAATATGGCGCGACCTTTCAGCTCGCCTTTTTCCTGGTGATGATGGATGTTTTCGATAGTAACTGTGGCCTCGTCCACCAGGATGCCGATAGCCAAAGCTAAACCACCCAAGGTCATGATATTGATCGTTTGCCCGAAAAGCTTTAAACAGATCAACGCCGAAAGCAGGGCCAGCGGTATGGTTAGCACCACGATCAGTGAGCCACGCCAGTCCCGCAGGAACAGCAGCACCATTAAGCCAGTCAGCAAAGCCCCTAAAATACCTTCGGTCATCAGACTTTTGAGCGAATTGATCACGTAGCCCGACTGGTCAAACTCATAGCTCACTTTAATATCCGGTGGTATAGCGGCCTGCATGTCAGGCAAGGCAGCTTTCACCTTTTGAACCACATCCCAGGTCGAGGCATCCGCCCTTTTAGTTACCGGGATATAAACTGAACGCTTGCCATTGATCAGCGCATAACCGGTGGTCACATCCCCGCCGTTATCTACCTGTGCCAGGTCATGAACGTAAACAGCAGGGCCGCTGCCGGTTTTTACGGGGATATTGCCCAGATCTTGGATATTATCCACGACGGTATTTTGCGGCGCGATCAATAGCTGATCACCGACCCGCAGGTTACCCGCCGGGAGGATGGGATTTCCTTTGGCGATGGCAGTGACCAATTCTTCGGGACTGATACCGTAACTGCGTAATTTATTGGGATCAGCTTTGATCAATACGGAGCGCTGGTTACCGCCGAAAGGTGGCGGTGCGGAAACCCCCGGCAGCGTGGAAAACATGGGCCTAACCTTAAACAGGGCCAAATCAGATACTTCGGCCAGTGACCGGGTTGGACTGCTGAATACCAACTGGCCCACAGCTACACTGCCACCATCAAAACGGGTAACAAAGGGCGACACGGTTCCCGGGGGCATAAAGGCCCGCGCCCGGTTCACCATTGACACCACCTCACCGGTAGCTTGACCCATATCGGTGCCTTCATAGAAATTGAGCTTTAATAAAGTAACGCCCTGTATGGTTTTGCTTTCCACGGATTTAATGCCGGTTACATAAAGGAAATGGTATTCATAATAAGAGGTCACAAAACCTTCGATCTGTTCGGCTGATAAACCGCCATAGGTTTGGGCAACGTAAATAGTTGGTGTACCCAGCTTTGGAAAAATGTCTATCGGCATCGTTTTAATGGAAACGACCGAAAAGAAAACAATGGCGATAACGGCCACGATGATCGTGACCGGCTTTCTCAGGGAGCTATATAGAAACTGGATAATGTTCATTTGCCGTATTGATTTAAAAACAGGTTGAGATTGCCGCTATAAGCAGCCTCGTTTAATAAAGCGCGCCAGGCACCGAAATAAGCGATCTTAACGGTAGCCGCAGACTGAAATAAAAGCTGCTGCGCCTGGATCACGTCGTAATAATTAATCAATCCTGATTTATACCTCGACTGGATGGCTTTGTAGGAATATTCGGCTGAATGAAATTGCTGCGGGGCCAGCCTGGCGGACTGCAATGCCTTCTGAAAATTGGATGCTGCGATCTCCTTTTGCGTGTTCAGGTGCAGCTCGGTTTGTGCCAGCTGTTCCCGGCTGGATGCGGTAATCAATTCCTGTTGTTTCCATAAAGGTTTCTGCCGAAAAACTTCCAGTATAGGAAAAGCAATCTGTGCACCCACGCCGTAATTATACCGCTGAAAGCGCCAGCCGTCACTGGAATTAACTGAACCATCAGCACCTATACCCGAACCCCGGCCATAACCGGTGCTCCACAAAGTCAAACGAGGCAGTATGCTTTTCTTTAAGGATTTTAAAGCCAGCTCATTTGCGCCGACATTAGCCTTTTCCAATAGCACCTCCGGGTGATCGGTTGTTGAAGTATCCGCCAAAGCAATGGCCGGAAGATGGCTGAAGAGCGAAGAATCCGCTGGCAGGCCAGGCGGTAATTTACCGCCGACCAGTTCTTTTAAAGCGATCAGCGTGGAATCCCGTTGCCTTTCAAAAGCGATCAGCTGCATTTCTGCCCTGGTATATTCCGAATGAAAAGAGGAAGAATCTGTTCCCGGCCTTAAACCACTGACCACTAAGGTTTGTGCCTGTTTTAAGTTAAAAGCCGATTTCTCGATATTCGAATGATAAACCTTAATCAGATCGCTGACCAGCAAATAATTTAACCAGGCACTGATTACATAGATCTGATGCTGAAATAAGGTAAGGTTCTCATCCGCCTGCCCATATTGCAAGCGGCCTTTAGCCAGATCAATTTCAGCGCCCCGCTGTCCGAACGTAATAGGTTCCCATTGCAGGTTGAGCGCTGCCGCACTTCCCGGCACGCCACTGTAATTATTGCCCTTACTGGGTGGGCCGCTGATCGGTGTGATATACTGCGGATAAATCATACCTGTAATGTTATTAGCGGTCGCATAATCTACCTGGTAAGAGGCATTCAGCGAAGGGATCAGACCGTTCTGCTTATACTTTACCGCGGATTGCAGGGCCTGTGTTTGCAGCCTTTTGGCTTTGATCAGGGGATAATTGGCCGTAGCCGTCCGGAGCAGGGAATCGAGGTAAGGCTTCCCTTGCTGTGCGGCGGTTCGTTCCGGCAGCAAAAAACAAAGAAGCATGCCTGTAAGCAGGCTGATCTTTGGGATAGTTAATACGGGATGTTTCATAGCTGGAGATCCAGTGCTGTATTTGTAAGCACAATGCTACGGCAATTCCAAATCCCAAAATAGAACGTATTTTACTGAGTAGAACCAGCTTTACTTTTTGGGCAGATTTTTTTTGTATTCAGAAGTGGTCATGCCCATTTGGTTCTTAAAGATCCGGTTAAAATGACTCTGGTCGGAAAATCCGGTGAGGTAAGCGATCTCGGTCAGGGCGTAGTTGGTGGTTTCCATCAGGTGAATCGCTTTTTCCAGCCGCATCTTACGGATATATTCTCCAAAAGATAGATCTTCAAAATACTTGGAAAACTCCCTTGAGAGGTACGTTGGGTTAATCTTCAGTTCTTCGGATACCTGCTGCAGGCTCAGCGCCATATTGGTATCGATCTGGTCCTGGATCATTTCTTTGATTTCTTTGGCCCATACCGGAGGCTTTTTCGAGCCCTGCTGTTTCAGGTACTTATTAAACACCTCCAGTAAAAGGTGTTCCACCGGCTCCTGGACATGCTTTTGCTCATACAGGTATTTGGCCCAGGTGTACAAACCGTCGTAAACTTTCATGCCCAGTTCCAGTAATTCGTGGTCGTCCGGGATATTTTTGGAAAGCCCTAAAAAGATAGCCGACAGGCCCGATGCCTGCGGGGCGAAATCATGCCGGTCGGTGTCCGCACCCCGAACGATAGCGGCTACACGGTCAAGCGCGACATCTTTGAGCTGATGTTTTTTGATAAAGTAATCAAAGCTGCACTGGTCATCATAATGGGTGTATTCTACGCCGGGCAGGTCAAAGGGAACGGCATTTAAAACTGCGGCCTGCGCGATCACCTGGTCAACGGGTACATAAATGATCTCCGCATCGGGATCAATAAAGCGTTTGATCAGCCAGGGACAGGCGATGCGGTCGATCTTCGGATGTTCACGGGTGATCCATTTCATAGCACATCAAAGTTAGAAATCTAAATCTTATTATAGCAGGCTGGTTGCCTGGGCGATGATACCCGCAAATTCTGTAGGAAATCTGTATCAGGTTATATTTTGTTGAACTCAATCAACAGAAAGTAAACAGAAACTAAAGATAAATTTGCTTGTTTAAATACGAAAGCTATGTCCTGTTTTAAATGCCAGTCCGCCGTCCTGTTATTCGCAGGCTTATTATTAACGACCAGTTGCCATGCACAAAATGAAACCGGTGGAAAATACCTTACGCTCGAAAAAGAGATTGCCTTGTCCAATGTAAAAGGCCGCATTGACCATATTGATATTAACCTGAGAGACCAGGTTGCTTATGTTGCCGCGTTAGGAAACAATACTTTAGAGATTATAGACCTGAAAAGCGGCAAGGTTACCGGCAGCATCAAAGAGCTGGATGAGCCGCAGGGTGTTGCTTATATTTCCAAACACGAAGAAATCCTGGTGGCCAATGGCGGAACAGGAGAATGCGGTTTTTATAATGCCGTCACCTTAAAGAAAACAGGCAGCATCAAATTAGCGGATGATGCCGATGACGTGCGCTATGATTCAGATGCGGACAAAATCTATGTGGGTTATGGCAGCGGCGGGATTGCCATTATTGATGGGGTAAGCCATAAACAGGTTGGAGATATTAAACTACCGGCACACCCGGAATCGTTCCAGCTGGATGCCAAAGCCGGCAAGCTATGGGTGAACCTTCCCGGTTCAGGCATGGTCGGTGTAGCCGACCTGAAAACTTTAAAATTGACCGCTAAATGGTCGAAGCTGTTTCCGCGCTCTAATTTCCCGATGGCTTATGACGAAGCACAGCATCGGGTCATTGTTGGCTACCGTTTACCGGCTAAGCTGATCATTTACGACAGCGAAACAGGTAAAGAAATCTTCAGCAGCGCTATGGTGGGCGATGTGGATGATTTGTATTGGGATGCCAAAAGCAAAAATATTTATATTAGTGGTGGCGGTGGTGCCGTGGATATTTTTAAACAAACGGCCGACATTGCCTATAAGCAAACTGCCCATATCAAAACCCAAAACGGGGCAAGAACATCTTTGCTTGTTCCTGAATTGAATTTATTCCTGATCGCTGCCAGGGCTACCGGTGATCAAAAGGCAGCCTTACTGGTCTATAAAATAACACCGTAATATTTGATTACGCAAAGTAATTGTGGGCGGAATGCCGTATTTTAGTAAATATGAAAGTAAAGCCCGGCATTGTGCTCAAAGTCAGCTATCAGGATGTGAATCATTACGTGCAGGTCATCAAAGTTGAACTGACAAATGAAACTTTAACAATCCAGGTATTAGCCGGAAAAACCATGAATATCATTAAAACACCGGCTAAAGGCTGGCATTACGAAAAAGCATCTTTTGATTTAGACGAGGGACTCCTGTTAAAGATCGGTGAGGCCATCGATAAATGTCAGCCTGCTTAGGCCATACTGTTTTTATTCCGTTTCACAAAAAACAGCGATACTACTAAGAGCAACAGGGAAATAATCCCTCCATATAAAAAATCCTTACCTGGAAAATGACTTCCTGTAAACCCGGCTATCGGATAAGCAATAGCCCACCAGAGATGGGAAAAGGCAAAATGCGAGCCGTAAACCTTTCCCTGTTCATTTTCCGCTATATTTTCACCGATCAAAGTTTCTGACGGCATTTCCGCTAAACTCTGTCCTAAACCGGCAAAGACCCATAATATTAACATGATAGGAAAACTCACAAAGTTGGTAATAGAGATCGTGATCGCCAGTATCAATGCGCCAACAATCAGCGATAATCTGCGGGTTTTGGTTTTATCCAGGCTGCCTGCTACAAATGCGGCAATACTGGCACCAATGCCAAATGCCGTCATTACCCAGCCGTAATGCTTATCATCTAAATGCAAACTACTTTTAATATGGCCGACTGAATTAACTAATATTTGGGCGCCCGCAATGGCCGAAACAAATTCAATGATCAGCGCGAAGCGGATAATGGGATTGCCAAATAGCAGTTTAATTCCGTTGATCACATCCTGCCAGGCAGAAAATGTCTTTTGATTTTTATCAACCTTCTTTTGCAGCTTTTTACCCGGCAGCAGCAGTATCAATATACCCGCGATAATAAATGAGCCTGCATCGATAAAAAAGATCTCCCGAGCGCCGAACCAAACGGCTAAAATGCCCGCCAAACCCGGCCCCAATACACCTAATATCTGGAAAGTAGCCGTAGATAACCCTACCGCCTGCCGGTAATGTTCCTTATCTACAACCTGCGGAATCACCGCGCGGTAGGTCGGCGTAAAAAAGGCGTTGAAGAGATTTAGGGCAAATACCAGGACATAGATCTGCCATTCGGCGTGTACAAATGGCAGGCAGGCGACAATACCCATACGGATAAAGTGCGTGGTTACTAATATGGTTTTCCGGCTAACCCGGTCGGCCAATACTCCGGCGAATGGGGAGAAAATAATAAAAGCCGTTACCCGCAGTGTTAGGGCACTGGCTAAGATGATCGCTGACTTTTCCTTGCCAAATTGATAGGACAACAAAGCTAATCCCACCCAGGTTACCGCATCACCCAGCAGGCTTACCGACTGCGCAAAGTATAAACCCGCAAAGACTTTATTTTTGAGCGCGACAAAAGTATCGGCGAATGCTGCCAGCCAGCTACTGTTTTTACTGTTATTCATCCTCCCCGGTGTTTTTCATTTTCATCAGTAAGCTATAAGCGCCTTTCGTCACAAATGTTTGATTCCGCAATTCGGAACTGTTCGCCAGCAATTCAACATAACCCTCCCTGGCTACGCCCGGTTTGATCTCCATGATCTCGTAGGTGTTCTTACCGGTCACTTTAAAAGCGTAGCTCTTGCTCTCAAAGTTTACAATCGCATCTTCGGGTAGCGTCAGGGCGTTGTTAGCCGTCACCTCGATCTCGGCATTCATAAAAGTACCCGGCAACAGGTTTTTATCGTATTGCTCAAAATGGCAGTGCACTTCCGTCTTGCGTTGGTCGGTCAGGTCTTTACCGATCAGGACAATGGTACATTCATATTTTTTATCCGGGTTGCTGTTGGTATATGCGATCACTTTTTGTCCCTGGTGCAGTAAATTCACATCTTTTTCAAATACGTCCAAAGCCAAGTGTATATCCCGAGGATCAACGATCTCAAATAATACATCGCTCGGGTTCACGTATTTACCGATGTTCACATTGACCTTGCTCACATAGCCGTCAATCGGCGAGCGTACTGCCGCACTGCGGGTGATACTGCCATCCGTTACACTGGCCGGGTTCATACCGATCAGGCGCAGCTTTTCCGCTAAAGAACTGACCAGTATTTTCTGGCTGGAATAATCTGCCTGGGCCTGTTGAAATAGCTTATCACTACTGGCCTTACTCGCATTCAGGTCACGCTGGCGCTCAAAATCTTTCTGCGCGTATACCAGTTTGGCCTTAGCCGTCAGGTAATCCTGCTGCAATTGAATAAATTGCTGGTCTTCCATCATGGCGATGGTTTCGCCTCTGCTCACATGCATACCTGGCAACAGTTTGCTCGATTTTAAATAGCCGCCCATCGGAAAACTAATGCTGACCATATTCTGTGGCGGCACGTCAATAGCACCTGTTACTTTCAGTGTTGTAGCAACGGGACGGTTGGCCGCATGGCCGGTATCAATCCCAGCCGTAGTACGCTGCGCATCGGTCAGTGTTACCGTGGTACTGTTTTCCGCTTTTGGCTTGGTTTCCGTTTTGGTTTCAGCCTGGTCAGGTTTACCACCGCCGCAGGAAAACAGCGATAATACGATTAATAGGACCGCCGTATGGTTGATATATATTTTGATAGTCGGTTTCATGTTATTGGTTTTGAAGGGAATTAATTTGAATAATGGCCTGGTTAAGACTGTTGACCGCATCGGTGTACTCGCTGCGCAGGGAAGTAGCCTGATTGATCAGCAATACGTATTCCAGGTAATTGATCTGCCCGCCGGTAAATTGCAGGTTGGCGGTTTTCAGAATTAAAGCGGCATTCGGTAAACCCGTTTTTTCATAGTAGGCCACCGCCTTTTGATATTTAACCACTTCTTCCGCAGCCTGCCGGTAACGGGCCTGCAAAGCTTGTAAGCCAGACTGGTAATCCACCTGCGCCTGCTGTTCTTTAATGCGAGAGGCGCTGACCTTGTTCTTCTGTGCGCCAAAGAAAAGCGGTACCGAAACGCCCAGTTGTACCGAAGAAAAGCGGTTGCTGCCATCGAACGTGCGGCTGGCACCGTTTACGGTTTGCGTGCCGTTAAAGCTTTGGTTGTAATAACCCAGGTTGAGGTCGGGTAATAACTTTGCCTTTTCCAGTTCGGTTTGGGCCTTGACAACCTGTTGCTGCTGACCTAAATACTGCAACTGCGGGTGGCTGCTGAATGCCGTATCTGTGGTTAATGGCATGGGTAATTTAAAATCCGTGGCCTGTGGTTCGTAGGCGGTATTTGTATTTAACAAAACCAGGAACCGTTCCCGCGCGATAATCAGGTCGGAGTTTACCATTTCGGTTTGCCTGGCAATCTGCGCCCGCTGGGTTTCAGCAGTCGTCTTTTCCAGGATATTACTTTCACCTTTTTCCAGACGCAGGCTGGCATTTTTGACAAACAGCGCATAGGTGCTGTCGGCATTTGATAACAAACCTAATTTCTGCTTCATGTAAAGGATGTTGTAAAAATTTTCGGTGACCTGTCTTTGTAATTCCCGTTGCCTAAGATTTACATTCAGTTCTCCGGCACGATACTCTGCATTTAGTAAAGCCTTTTGCCGGGTATAGACCGTCGGGAAGTTAACCGTTTGCACGACCGACAAGCGGTTGTCATTATAGGCACTGTTGATCTGACCGTATTCCCCGGTGATGTTGGTTTTAGGGATGGTAACACCTGTACCGGTATTTTTTTTCAGGTATTCAGCGTTCAGTTTCTCGCTTTTCAGGTTCAGATTATTCTTACCTGCCGTATCAATCGCTGCTTTCAGGCTGATCGGTGTTTGCGCTTTCGCAGTTCCGGCAAACAGGCCCAGCGTGGTAAGTAATAAGATCACCGCGGATTTGGCGGGTACTTTCATGGATTTTCCTTTTTCAAACAGGATATATAAAATGGGCAATACAAATAAGGTCAGGAACGTGGCAGTAATCAGGCCGCCGATCACTACGGTCGCCAAAGGCCGCTGTACTTCCGCACCAGCGCCGTTGCTTAAGGCCATTGGCAGAAAACCGAGCGAGGCTACAGAAGCGGTCATTAATACCGGTCTTAACCGGTGTTTGGTGCCCTCAAAAACAATATCGCGCAGGTTATTCCAGCCTGCCGCCCGCAAGCGGTTAAACTCGGAGATCAATACCAACCCATTCAGTACCGCAACACCAAACAGGGCAATGAAACCGACACCCGCACTGATACTAAAGGGCATTCCGCGTAACACCAGGGCGATCACACCACCTATCGCAGATAAAGGCACGGCAGAAAAAATAAGCAAGCCTTGCTTCATCGAGCCAAAAGCAAAATACAGCATCAAAAAGATGAGTACTAAGGAAACCGGAACTGCGATCATTAAGCGTTGTTTAGCCGCGATAAGGTTTTCAAACGCCCCGCCGTAAGTGGTATAGTAGCCAGGCGGCAGCTTCATCTGTGCATCCACTTTTTGCTGTAGTTCTTCCACAATGCTTTGCACATCCCGGCCCAATACATTAAAGCCGACGATGATGCGCCGTTGTGCATCTTCCCGTTGGATCTGGTTCGGACCTTCTTCGATCTTTACTTCGGCCACCTGTTGCAAGGGTATCTGATTGCCGGTTGGTGTAGGAATGAGCAGATCCTGCACATCGCTCAACTGCTTGCGCTGTTCACCACCCAGACGTACCACCAGGTCAAAACGTTTTTCTCCCTCGTAAACCGTACCGCTGCTTTGGCCCGCAAAAGCAGTGTTGACGATCTTGTTGATATCCTCCACATTGAGCCCGTATTCGGCGATAGCGGCCCGTTTGTAACGGATCACAATCTGCGGCATACCCGTTACGGCTTCCACATAAATATCCCTGGCACCTTTGATGCCGCCCGCGATAGCGCCTAATTTTTTGGCAAAGATGGCCAGTGTATCCAGGTTCTCCCCGAAGATCTTACACACCACATCTTGCCTCGCACCGGTCATCAATTCGTTAAATCGCATTTGTACCGGGTATTGAAAACCGAAAGTTACGCCCGGCACCGCTTCCAGTTCTTTTGACATCTTTTCGGTGAGTTCATCAAAGCTTTTGGCGCTCGTCCACTTGCTTTTATCTTTCAGGATCACCATCATATCACTGGCTTCTATCGGCATGGGGTCGGTCGGTATTTCCGAACTTCCTGTTTTGCCTACAACCTGCTCGACTTCCGGGAATTTGGACAACAATATTTTAGAGCCTTGTTTGATGGCCTGAACCGAGGTTTGTAAACCACTGCCGGTTAACACCCTGGTTTCTATCGCGAAATCGCCCTCTTCCAGTTTAGGAATAAACTCACCGCCTAATTTAGTAAGGACGAATACCGCAACTATAAAGGATACCGCAGAACCAGCGATCACCGTCTTTGGAAATTTGACAACCCTTTTCAATGCGCTGTGATAAAGCCGCTGGAAAAAATCCATCATCCGATCCGACCAATTCATCGTATTTTTTTGCTTTCGGCTTAAAAACAGGCTGCTCATCACCGGCACATAGGTCAGGGAAAGAATAAATGCCCCGATCAGCGCAAAGGCAACCGTTTGTGCCATCGGTTTGAACATTTTTCCCTCGATACCTTGCAGGGTAAAAATCGGGATGTAAACGATCAGGATAATCAGTTCTCCGAAGATCGCGGCGTTTCGCATCCTTGCCGAAACAGTGATCACATCGTTATCCATTTCCTCATGGCTGACTTCTTTGCGTTTTTGTAAGTGTATTTCGTGCATGATGGCCTCTACGATAATGACCGTACCATCTACGATCAACCCGAAGTCCAGTGCGCCCAAACTCATCAGGTTACCTGATACGCCGAACAGGTTCATCAGGATCACAGCGATCAGCATCGCCAGTGGAATAACGGAGGCTACAATTAACGCCGCCCGAAAATTGCCCAGGAAAATGATCAGCACGATCAGTACGATAGCGATCCCCTCCAATAAATTCCGCTCGACTGTCCCGATGGCGTTATCCACCATTTTAGTACGGTCAAGGAAAGCGTCGATCACGACACCCTGCGGCAGGGTCTTCTGAATCTGCGTTACTTTATCTTTAATGGTCTTGATCACCTCATTGCTGTTGGCACCTTTCAGCATCATCACCACCGCGCCGGAAACTTCCTGCTGGCCGTTCCAGGTCATCGCACCATAACGGGTGGCATGGTCTAAGCCAACTTCGCCGATATCACGGATGAGCAATGGCGTACCATTGGGCAGGTTCTTCACCACGATGCTGCCGATGTCGTCCAGCGAACCGACCAGGCCTTCGCTTCGGATAAACAATACCGTCGGGCCGCGTTCAATGTAAGCGCCGCCCGTATTGTTGTTATTTTTTTGCAAAGCGGTAAACACATCACTGATGGAAATACTGTTGGCTTTCAGGCGGGCCGGATCAACCGAAATTTCGTATTGCTTGAGGTAGCCGCCAAAGCTGCTCACATCAGCCACGCCCGGCAAACCTAATAGCTGTTTACGCACGATCCAGTCCTGTATGGTACGCAAGGCCATCGCATCGTATTTCTTCTCGTAACCGGCTTTTGCCCTGACGGAATACTGATAGATCTCCCCTAAGCCCGTAGTTACGGGTGCCATTTCGGGCTTGCCATATTCGGTAGGAATATCGCCCGCTATATCGGTAAGGCGTTCAGCGACCTGCTGCCTGGCCCAATAGATCTCGGCTTTTTCCTCGAATACGATGGTTACTACGGATAAACCGAAGCGTGAAAAGCTGCGGATCTCTTTGACATCCGGGATATTGCGGCAGGATTGTTCAATAGGAAAAGAAATAAAGCGCTCTACATCAGGCGCACCTAATGAGGGTGTGCGGGTAATGATCTGTACCTGGTTATCGGTAATATCGGGTACGGCATCTATCGGCAGGCGCTTGACCTCGTAAATACCGAAGCAGATCAGGCCGAATATAAACAGGCCGACGATGAGCTTATTCCGTACGGAAAACTCAATAATTTTATTTAACATGAAGAATAGGAATTACTGTTAATGCTTAAAAGACAAAGGCGTAGCCTTACGCTGTGAGAACAGCAGGTATTAACAGTTTACAGGAGGGCCGCGAAGAATGGTTTCATCAGTAACCCAACCTGGTGGATAGGGCTCATCAGGCAGGATGACCGGCTGAATAGGAATTGTTATTGGAAAATGTATAAAGCTGTATTCCGGCTTGTAAACGATTTCTGGAACAATCGCTTGCAAGCCGTCAAAATGATAAACCTGTGGAGAAAAGATATGATCTACTTTTGCATGCTCCAGCGCATCGTTGTCATGATGGGTGATATGATCTTCATGGTCATCATCGTGATGGTGAGCCACTATATTATGGAACAGTAACAGGGTTAATCCTGTTATAAAAAAAATTCTGCTGATCCATAGCTTCATATTTCAAATATAGTAGATAATTGCTTAGAACTGCTACATCAAGTTACAACTGCGGTGTAAAAACTAAAAAATTAATTAAGTATTATTTATGGTTTGAAATATTGATTCGGTTTAATTCAGATGAAGGATTGCCATCAGCTGGTAATAGTTCTAACAGAGGAAATTAGTTATCAGATTTTTAATATTTACCTTCTCAGGTATTTTTTAGGTTTTTAAAAGTTTATTCTCAATTAAAAGATATGAAAGTAGTTGGTGCTTGATCAATGCTACTCCTACCCGTTTTTTACTAATTCACGACAGCGGCAGGTCGTTTAGTTGAATTAAAACATTAACTATAAAGTAATTTACATGTCAAAATTTGGCGCAAAAACAACCTTTGGGAGTAATTTTGCGTAACACTTAATAATATTGAAGTATATATTAAATCCCCTATTTAATACTGTTACCTATACTATTATGCTATTTGGTCTGCCTGCCCGTGATCAAAAATAGTACTGACATCTATTTTATATACCTATGATAAAAGCAGATATTGTTGACAAAAAATCGGTGGTTCAATTGCTCACCAAAGCATTTGAGGATAACCAAAGTGTAAATTATATCGTCCTCAATGATGATAAAAGAAAAGAGCGCATTGCAGCCTTAATGGATTATTCATTTGAAATGTGTTCCTTATTCGGTGAAGTGTGGCTTTCAGACGACCGAAAGGCATGCGCCCTTTTACTTTACCCTCAGAACAAGAAAACCACATTATCCGCTATTTTACTGGATGTTCAATTGATATTTAAAGCCATTGGAATTGGCGGCATTAAAAAGGCGCTTGACCGGGAAAAGAAGATCAAATCCAAGCAGGCGAAAGAACCAATGGCTTATTTATGGTTTATCGGCGTTGAGCCATCAGAACAAGGAAAAGGCATGGGAAGTAAGCTTTTACAGGAGGTCATCACCCTTGCGGAAACCCGGCAGTTACCCGTCTACCTTGAAACATCAACCCTAAAAAATCTACCCTGGTATGAACGCTACGGCTTTACCACCTATGACCAGCTTGATTTAACCTATACCCTGTATTTTTTAAAAAGATTGGCGCATAAATTTTAGCGGATACTTAGAACAGAATAAACCTAACCACCTTATTATATGCTCGTCTTCAGAACACAAATTCATATCGTTACTTTCATTTTTATTGTACTGGAACTTATGATGCTCAGTTTCCAGTTTTTTTACTACCTCTTCAGACCGGAGGACAGAAACCGTTTATGGTACTTGATATTGCTGGTGCTAATGCTTTTCTATAATATCACCGGCGGGCTTTTTCCAGACCCGAACATCAAAATATCCATTGAGTTGCAGGAAATGGTCGCTTATGGCAGCGGATTTCTAATGGCTTCCTATTTCCCATTCTATTTTTATAAAGCTTTTGAATTGAAGTCACTACGTTGGCACGCCTACTATGGCGTTCCTTTATTCTTGATGCTTCCCTACGTCATCTTCTTTGTAATTGATTATGCGATAAACGGACATCTCCAAATAGATTTAAAGTATGGAATGATCGTACCATTTATCTACGCGCTGGTATTGCTTTGGGTGATGTTTCGAGCGATCAGACAGAAACAACAAGAAAGCCGGAATCATAAAAAATACCTCGAAGAGACTGCTATGTATCTGGCCATCAGCCCGTGGGCAGCACTGGCGTTTTTCGGTTTTGTCGAACAAAGCCAATTGATTGAAGTATTGTGTACCAACACAGGTATCGTTGCGATAAGTTGTTTATTTATCTGGAAATCTGTAAAAAGAGCACGTTGTGAATACCGGCGTATATTGAAGTTAAATATGGATGGCACTACACCGGAAATTCTACAGGAAAATTTCATTAGGTATCAACTAACTAAAATGGAAATAGAAATAGTACAGGCGATATTAAAAGGATTGAGTAATAAAGAAATAGCCGATACCTTACATATTTCTGAAGAAACCGTAAAAAAGCACATCTACAATACTTTCCGAAAAATGAAAGTTAAAAACCGCGCAGCTATGATCTATAAGTTGCAAAACCTGCATTTTAATATCTTCTTGGCACTTTTTATATAAAATTACCACTTTTTTAGTAGCAGATTTACACCTTTTTGGTATTTTTTGTATTGTTCTTCGATCATAATTTTGGTTTCCTTTTTTGCTAATCAGTTTAAAATGAAACCTATGGAAAAAATTTACGCATTTCCTGCCTAAGTGGAAAGTTGTCGCCAGTGAACGGGCAAGGCAGGTCTTACTTAAATAATATTTCTAAATGTTACAGGAACAAAATTCCCGGCTGTTAAATCAGTTGGAACAGGATTTGGAACATTTATCGTTCCAGAATCATGAGCCGCTTGAAAAATTGACAAAGGCATTAAAGCTGATCAGGCAGGCCCTAAACAAATTGAAAGAGTTTTTAGGAACCCACCCATTTAAAAATGTAGAAGAGCAAATCAACTTTTTCAAGTACGTCAAACCATCTTTTTATCAATGGCAGATCTACTTTACGGAACTCTACACGATTGAAACCGGTTTTCCAATCGGCGATACAGATAAGCAAGTGAATTATCTGAATCAGGAACTACACTATTTTGAACGTTTCTTTCAGCAGTACGCATTTTTATATCAATACTATAAACTGGATGCCGATGAACTGGATAATATCTACTTTATACGCGGCGAACAAGTTCAAAGCGTTCTCCTGCCCGAAGTACCGGACGTAAACCCAACTTTTGCAACAAGTTGCGACTATCTTTTCTCTAAGTTCAAAGCTTTTGAAATGCTCAAAGCATGGGTCATAGAAAAGTTGCTTTACCTCAAGAAAAATCCCGCTTCACCTTTACAGTTGTCGAGCGAACCCGATGAAATGAAATGGACAGGCGACACCATCAATCTTGCGGAGATCGGCATCGGCATCTTTCATACAAAACAACTCAACAACGGCACGGCCACCCTGACTGAAATCTTCCGATGGTTGGAAGATAAGCTTCAGGTTAAAATTGGCATTCCTTCTAAGCGGCTTTCCGAATTACGCCGCAGAAAAAGACTCAGCCGGACGAAATACCTGGATGAAATGAAAGAAAGTGTAATCCTGAAATTGGATAAAGATGACGAGTTTGAATCAATCAGGTAAGGACATGACCATTGAGCTTAAAAAGCCATCGCATAATCAATTAATTTTCAATCGCTTATTGTTTATTTAAGGGATATCCCTCAATGGTTCAAACCAAAATTTGCAGTCTTTGAAAATTTGCTTTTGAAAATCCCGGCATAATGGTGTGCCGGGATAAAAAGCAAATTATTATGGTACTACAACATTTCACATGGCAGCAATTTTTAGTTGCCGCCACCATCCTGACAGCGATCTGGTACGCGGTTATTATCCAGGTCTTTTACCGGCAACGGCTACAGGATCTGCTGCAAGGTAAGAAAAGGGATAACGACCCGCCGGAACCATTGGGCCATGCTTGGGACGAGGATTTTGAGGAAGAGCCTGAAAACGAGCAGGACGACTTGGTGGGTAAATCAGCGATGCCAGAGGGAATGACAAAGGTTAGCATGAGCATGTTTGGCTTTGCACCTGGCGTAAGCGAAGAAGCTCAGGAACAGGAAACAGTAGCAATCAGGCATGAGGAGGATCAATTTAAAAATGACGCCGGGGACGATGACCGGGAAAGCCAGCAAGGCGTAATACCTGATGTGATCGAAGAACTCAAAAGTATCTTCCACATTCTGGAAACAGAAAAAGGCACAAAGGCAGATTTTTTATCCCTTTTTGCTTTAGTAAGCTCCAAGTATCAGCGTATTCGCGGCACTTCAAATCAGCAGGCATTAAATGATTATATCCGCGAATACCTGCCTTTCAGCATCACCGACGAAGAACTTGACAGCCTTTGGGCCTAAGTGCTTCACCCCAATTTTAAAAAAGTCATTTTTTATCTAAAAAAATTAATAATGAAAAATCACATCCCATATACCCTGAAACAACAGGCCCTTTTAAAAACATTAATGTTTGCTGCAGCGCTGTTCACCATTAATTACTGCTTCGCTCAAGACGGAAATTCCGGCATCAATTCAGCTACCACACAGGTTAAAAGCTATTTTGAAAGTGGCTGTAACCTGATGTATGCCATTGGTGCCGTAGTCGGCATAATCGGCGCTATAAAGGTTTTTAACAAATGGAATGCGGGTGAGCCCGATACCAATAAGGTTGCCGCCGCCTGGTTTGGTTCATGTGTTTTCTTAGTCGTTGTTGCCACCGTCCTTAAATCATTTTTTGGCCTTTAAAATTCAAAGTTATGTCACTCTACCAGATCAATAAAGGCGTATCGAAGCCAATAGTTTTCAAGGGGCTGAAAGCACAATACATCGCCTATTTGGCTATAGGGCTGGTCGTTCTGCTGATCAGTTTCGCCATCCTGTATATATGCGGGTTGAGCCTTTGGGTCATTCTGCCTTTGATCGTCGGGTTAGGTACAGCTTTGTTTTTTACCGTTTTTCGTTTAAGCAATACATACGGCGAACATGGCCTTTCCAAACATTTGGCCAAACAACAATTACCCGAATATCTCACGTTCAGGTCAAGGCAGGTATTTATAAATCTTAAAAAATAACATCATGGGAATAGAAATAGGAAAAATTCTGCCCTTAACCAAAGTCGAGAACGGCACGATACTTTCTGCCCAGGGAGATATCACTATCGGGTTTGAGGTGACATTGCCGGAAATATTTACCCTTTCCGACCGCGATTACGAAGCCTATCATCAGGCTTGGGTTAAGGCCATAAGATTACTGCCACAAGGAAGTATCTTCCATAAACAAGATTGGTTCACCGAAAGCAGCTTTAAGGCCGATTTTGAAAAGGCGGGTAAAAGTTTCCTTTCACGGTCAAGCGAGCGTTTCTTTAACGAGCGTGAATGCCTGGAGCATCATTGCTATATCTACCTGACCCAAAAGCCAAAGGACAGGAAATTAGGGTCATCCGTGTACAGCAACCTGTTACGCAAAAGCATCGTACCGCAGCAAACGATCAATCCTGTTAATTTTAAGGACTTTCTGGACAGCGCGGGTCAATTCGAGCGCATTTTAAAAGACAGCGGCTTTCTTACGCTTGCACGTATGAATAATGATGAACTGGCGGGGACAACGGAAAAAGCCGGGGCAATAGAGCGCTATTGCTTTCTTTCCACTCCCGGCAAACGACCGGTATTGCAGGATATTCACATTAAGGACGAGATCAGGATCGGAAACAATCATTGCGAACTTTACACATTGGCCGATGTAGAAGATTTGCCCGCGCTTTGCGGCAGCCGCATCAATTACGATAAATACAGCACCGACCGGACAAAGTTCAGTATCGGCTTTGCTTCGCCGTTGGGCCAGTTGCTTAACTGCAACCACATCCTCAATCAATACGTATTCATTGAGGACAGTCAAAAAACGATCAAGCGTTTGGAAGCAAAGAAATTACGCCTGCAATCCTTGTCGGGTTATTCCCGTGAAAATGCGATCAGCCGCGATGCCGTCAACGATTTTCTGAATGAGGCCATTGGCCAGCAGCGCTTGCCTGTCAAAGCCCACTTCAATGTTTTAGCCTGGTCGGATGATGAGGCCAAAGTAAAAGACCTCAAAAATCTGGTCAGTTCGGCTATGGCCCAGATGGATGCGACCGCCAAACAGGAAACCGACGGTGCGCCGCAAATATGGTTCGCAGGGATGCCGGGCAACGAGGCGGACTTTCCGATGAACGAAACATTTGATACGTTCGTAGAGCAGGCCACATGCTTTTTTAACCTGGAAACCAATTACCGCGACAGCATAAGTCCCTTTGGCATCCGCTTAGGTGACCGGCTTACCGGGAAGCCTGTTCATGTGGATATTTCGGACGAGCCGATGCGTTTAGGATGGACAACTAACCGCTCCAAGTTTACATTAGGGCCGTCAGGTTCAGGCAAAAGTTTTTGGACAAATCACCTGCTCCGTTCCTATTTCGAGCAGGGTGCCCATATCGTGGTCATGGATATCGGTCACAGTTATCGCGGTTTGTGTGAACTGGCCGGAGGCTATTACTTTACTTATTCGGAAAGTGACCCGATCAAATTCAATCCTTTTCATCTGGCCGATGGCGATGTACTGGACACGGAGAAAAAGGAAAGTATTAAAACTTTGCTTTTAGCGCTTTGGAAAAAGGATGATGAACCGTACCGCAGATCAGAATATGTGGCCATATCCAATGCGCTTACCGGCTACTATAAACACCTCGACACCTATCCTGATATTTTCCCTTGCTTCAACACTTTCTATGAATACCTGATGGAGCATTACCTGCAAGTACTGGAAGATGGCAAGGTTAAAGAAAAAGATTTTGACGTGGCCAACTTCCTGTATGTACTGAACCCTTACTATCGCGGCGGTGAATTTGACTACCTGCTCAATGCAACGGAAAACCTCGACCTGCTGCATGAAAGGTTCATTGTATTTGAAATAGATGCCTGTAAAGACCATCCTATACTATTCCCGGTAGTTACCCTGATCATTATGGAAATGATCATTTCTAAAATGAGAAAACTACCCGGCATCCGCAAGGTTGTATTGATTGAGGAATGTTGGAAAGCTATTGCAAAAGAGGGAATGGCTGAATATATCAGGTATTTATACAAGACCATGCGCAAGTTTTATGGTGAACCTATCGTTGTAACTCAGGAGGTTGAGGATATTATCAGCAGCCCTGTAGTCAAACAGGCGATCATTAATAACAGTGACTGTAAGATCTTGCTTGACCAAAGTAAGTATCAGAATAAGTTTGACGCGATACAGGAATTGCTGGGCCTCACGGACAAGGAAAAGGCAATGATACTTTCTATGAACAAGTCCAACGATCCAAGGCGCAAATACAAAGAGGTCTTTATTTCGTTGGGGCAATTCTCTAAAGTTTACCGGACAGAGGTAAGTTTGGAGGAATATTTAGCCTATACAACGGAAGAAAGCGAAAAGGTAAAAGTACATCAATACGCCGCTAAGTACGGCAGCATACAAAAAGGCATTGCCATGCTGGCAATGGAAATGAGAACCAAAAACTGAAGATGATGAAAGCAACATTTAAGATCATGGCAGCTTGTTTATTGTTACTGGCTGCCTGCCAAAACCCAGGCAAAAGCAAGCAAGACTTCATTCCCGGCACTTATGTGCAAAATTCCAAAGGTGAATACGGTGTTGCTGACGACACGCTGATCATTCAACATGCCGATGGAACCAGTTACCAGATCACCCAAAGAACCACTTACCAGGCGATCAGGGACGGAAAGCTGCTGCCAAAAAAACATAAAGTTCAACATCTCGATGCTGCCTGGGACGAAACCAAACAGGAATTAGACGAAACGACAACCGGCAGGATCTATCACGTTGACGTTAAAAACAATGCCTTGACCATCAAGGGCTTTGCCTATCACAAGGTCAACTAAAATCAATTAATCAAATTTATTAACCATTAAATAACGCCCCTTTTTAGGGGCGTAAGGGAGGCTTATGAATATTCCCAGAGGGATTTTACATGCCATTAAAAAACTAAATATCATGAAAAAGTACATGGTCATATTGCCCTTGTCGGCTGTAACCGTATTCGTATCGCTGCCGAAAGGCGCGGATGCGCAGGCCATCATCGGATCGGTACTTGGCGAAACCGTAGGCAGGGTTATCCGTGCTATCGATCTACAGGTACAGCGAATGCAGAACCAAACGATCTGGCTGCAAAACGCACAAAAAGCGCTCGAAAATCAATTATCCAAACTGAAGCTAACGGAAATATCCGATTGGTCGCAAAAACAAAAAGATCTTTATGACGGCTATTACAAGGAGCTTTGGGAGGTTAAATCCGTCATCGCCTATTACGAGCGTATCAAGGGCATCACCCAAGAGCAGGCGGCTTTGGTCGGCCAGTATAATCATGCCTGGAACCTGCTCAAACAGGATAAGCATTTTAATGCCGAAGAACTCAGCTATATGCAATCCGTTTATTCCGGCATCTTACAGGAGAGCGTAAAAAACCTCGATGAAGTTTTGGTCGTCATCAACTCTTTTAAAACGCAGATGAGCGATGCTAAAAGGTTGGAACTGATTGACAAGGCGGCCGACCGTGTGGACACCAATTGCAGCGACCTCAAACAATTCAACAATCAAAACTACCTGTTGAGCATACAGCGGGCCAGGGACGAGAATGAAATCAGCACCTTAAAACGCTATTATGGAATCGACTAAGCTAAGAGCAATGCTGATCTGCCTGCTTTGCGCCCTTTCGGTTTCTGTCAGGGCACAGACATTTGCGGAATGGTTTTCCCAAAAGAAAACGCAAATCAAGTACCTGACACAGCAAATCGCTGCACTGAAGCAATACGGCTCATACGTCAAGCAAGGCTATGCGATCTCACAAAATGGATTACGTAACATAGGCGGCTATATTAAAGGTGAGTACGGTTTGCATAGCGACTATTACACATCGCTTAAAACAGTAAATCCAACTATAAAGGGCAACTCCAAAGCGGATAGCATCATGGCCTATGCCACACAAATTCCGGCGCGGTTTGACCACCTGAATAAGTTAGCGGGACTTGATGAAGATAACCGTGATTATATCGCCAGTGTTAAAGCAAAGGTGCTGGACGAATGTAATAAAGACCTTTCAGAACTGCAATTGGTCATTACCAACGGCGAGGCGCAAATGACGGATGATGAACGTATAAAGCGGCTCGATATGATCTATGTACGCATGAAAGATAAATATGCTTTTACACTATCGTTTTGCGCGCAAGTCAGAACACTCTTATTGCAGCAGCAACAGGAACTTAATGATATAAACACTTTAAAACAACAGTATGGAATCGATTAAAAGACCTGTTAAGCCCACCATTTTAAAAAAGGTTTGGCTTGGACTGATCTGCGGTTTGATGTGCACTTTAAGCTTTCAGTGCGCCAACGCACAAATATCTACTGGTCAGGATATGCAGCAACTGTTACTGGATATTGAAAAGCTGACCCAGTTTAAAGCTATTCTTTCAGATATGCAACAGGGCTATTCTATTTTGACGCAAGGTTATGGACAGGTAAAAGATCTGTCACAAGGGAATTTCAACCTGCATTCGATCTTTTTGAACGCTTTATTGCAGGTCAACCCCGAAATAGCCAAATATGCAAGGGTGGCGGACATCATAGCCGACGAAGCGAACATCTTAACGGAATACAAAAAAGCTTACAGGCAGTTTCAGGGCGGGGGGCATTTCAATGCCGATGAGCTTAACTATCTGGCAAAAGTTTACGCCCAACTCACGGGTGCGGCGCTTAACGATGTGAACGACCTGGCCAACGTTATTACCGCTTCTAAAATGCGGATGAGCGACGACGAACGGCTATTGGCAATTGACCGCATTTACGCTTCGAGCAATGATAAACTGTCATTTCTAAGAGATTTTAACAGCCGTGTAAGCGTCATGGCGCTGCAACGCCAGCAGGAACAGAACGAAGTCAATAACTTAAAAACGCTGTACCCATGAAAAGGAAAATATTATTTACAGGCGCAGCAATGCTCATTTTGAGCAGTGCCGCCACAACAGCGAGTGCACAGGATATCGCCAGCAGCCTCAAAGGGATGCAGCCGATATTGAATAACGTCTACAATACGATGATACCCATGTGCAGCAACCTGATCGACGCTGCAAGAGGGATTGCGGGTTTTGCTGCCTTATGGTATATCGCTTCAAGAGTGTGGCGGCAAATCGCTCATGCGGAACCGCTGGACTTTTACCCGCTCTTACGGCCTTTCGCATTAGGCATGGCGATTATGATGTTCCCGCTCGTTATTAGCTTAATGAATGGCATCATGCAACCCATTGTTTCAGCTACCGGTGCAATGGTAACCAATTCCGATAATAGCATTGCCCTTTTACTCAAACAAAAGCAGGACGCCATAAAGAACAGCAGTGCCTACCAAATGTACATTGGCGACGATGGCCAGGGTGACAGGCAAAAGTGGTATAAGTATACCCATCCTGACGATCAGAACGGCCAGAACGAGGGCACTTTAGCATCTATCGGGAATGACGTAAAATTTTGGATGGACAAGCAAGCCTACAATTTTAAGAACAGCATTAAACAATGGATGTCCGAAATTTTGCAGGTATTATATGCGGCAGCGATACTTTGTATCAACACGATACGCACCTTTTACCTGATCGTACTGGCCATACTTGGCCCGCTCGTATTTGGCTTCGCTGTCTTTGATGGTTTACAGCACTCCTTACAGCAATGGATAGCACGCTATATCAATATCTTTTTGTGGCTGCCTATCGCGAATATCTTCGGCAGTATCATCGGCCAGGTGCAACAGCAAATGATCAAGCTGGATATTTCGCAGATACAAAGCGCAGGTGATACCTTCTTTTCGTCCACAGACACGGCATATTTGATATTTCTCTGCATTGGAATAGTCGGGTATTTCTCGGTACCGAGCGTAGCCAATTATGTGATACATGCACACGGCGGTAATGGTTTATTAACGAAAGTTACCAGTGTAGCGGCGAGCACTGTCACCACGACCGTCGGCGCAGCATCCGCAGCCGGGGGAGCTATTGGCGACCGGATGGAACAAGGCGGTGCCAATCTCATTAATGCACCTAAAAATTTTATGGAGGGCTATCGGGGTGCAGGCAACAGCTATCAAAAAGACCGGCTATCCGGCAAAGAAAGCTAATTATTTAATGACCATTAAAGCCCGGCAACGGGGTTAGGAGGCTTATGTTTCAACAATTTAAAAATATCGACACTGCTTTTAAGCATATCAAGCTGTTTAGTTACCTACTGATTTTCGCTTGCATCGCCATAACCTGCTTTGCGGTTTATAAAAGCTATCAAAGTTCGGACAATTTTAAAAACCACATTTACGTACTGGCTAACGGCAAGGCTTTAGAGGCCATTGCATCAGGTCGCAAGGATAACGTTCCCGTGGAATGCCGCGATCACATCAAGACGTTTCACGAGGACTTTTTTAACCTCGACCCTGATGACAAACAGATACAAGCTACCATCAATAAAGCTTTGTATTTAGCGGATGGCAGCGCAAAGACCGCCTATGACAATTTACGCGAAGCGGGTTATTATAACAACCTGATCTCCGGTAATATCAGTCAGCAGATCGCGGTTGACAGCATTAAGCTGGATGTGAACCAATATCCTTACGCTTTTACGTGCTACGCTACGGAAAAACTGATCAGAAGCACATCGACTACCACCCGCAGCCTGATCACACAAGGTTTTTTACGAAATGTAGGCCGCAGCGACAATAACCCGCATGGCTTTTTGATCGAACGTTGGGAAACGGTTGAGAACAAGGACGAACAGTTTAAAAGCACACAGCCATGAGAATATTTAAAAAAAGAAAAGCAGGCAGTGCCATAGATGAACAGGCGTGGATGAGAGCAAGCCTGCTTATCGCAGATAAGCAACGTAAAGCTGCCGATTATTTGAGCAGGAAAACGCAATACTGGAGCCGAAATTCCAAGATCATTGCATTGGTTATGTTCTGTCTGCTATTCGGCGGGGCCTGTTTTCTGCTGCTCATTAAAGCTATTATTCACTTTTAGAAAAATAATGATGACAACACAAGAAGAAAGAAAACGGAAATTGTTATTGTTCCTGCCACTTTTGTTATTTCCATTCTTAGCATTAGGGTTCTACGCATTAGGCGGCGGCAGAAACGATAACCAGTTGCAGACGGCTACCGCCAACAAGGGTATCAATACGGATCTTCCCGGCGCAAAATTAAAAACTAATAAGTCCCAGGATAAATTGAGCCTGATGGATAACGCAAAAAGAGACAGTGCTTCCGAACGTTCTAAAACAGCCGCAGGCGCTTTTGCCGCATTAGGTTGGGACACTGCAAAATTTAGCCAAAAGCATGACCCGGCAAAAACAGCCGAAGCTAACGAGATGCAGATCAAAAATCGCCTGGCCCAAATCAATCAGCAGATCAATCAGCCGGTACCTATTAGTAAATCCCCTGCTAATGACTATACGGCCTCGTCAAAGTCTGCTGATCTCGAAAGACTGGAAAAATTGCTGCAACAAAAACAGGAAAGCAGTGAACCAGACCCGCAAATGCAACAACTGAATACCATGCTCGATAAGATCATGCAAATTCAAAACCCACCTTTGGTGAAGGACAAACCCAAATCAAAAGAGGCCGCTGTACCAGACAGCGCATTTAAAGCAATACCGGCAATCATCGACGGCAATCAAAAGATACCGCCAGGCGGTGTTGTCAGATTGAAGCTGAAAGATACGGTTACTATTAACGGCATTACTTTTCCGAAAGGCCAGGCATTATCCGGTATGTGTGCCTTAACTAATCAAAGGCTCTTACTGGATATTAAGAACATCCGTTTAGGCACAACGATCATCCCGGTTAATCTCACCGTGTTTTCGCTCGACGGCCTGGCGGGCATCAATGCGCCGGAAGCGGAATTAGCGGGGGCTGCCGGGGATGGTGCAAATGGCGCTTTGGAAAATATGCAGTTCCTTTCTATGGATCAATCGCTTTCGACACAGGCGGCGACAGCCGGTATTTCGGCGGCAAAAGGGCTGTTGGGTAAAAAGGTCAAAAAGATAAGGGTGAAGCTAAAAGGTAACGAAACGGTCTTACTGCGTAATAATCAGCAAAAATAGCGAGCTATGAAAAAGGATATAAACAGGGCTGAACAGCTTTGGCAGAATTGGGAAGAACGTCAGCTGCGTATGGAAAAGCTATTGGGCAGCAGTGCCGAAAGTATCAGGGCTATACAGCGGGAGAAATACGATTTTATGCGCAAGGGCCTATACAGGCTATCTGTTCAGCCCAACGAAAAGGAAATGGTTTACCTTAATGCCATTGCCTTGGTCACACGCAACCTGCAAAAAAAATTATATCCGAATCGCTTCATCAGGCTGATGCACCAGATCAAAGCAAGCTTGTACGATAAACCGGTGCACTTGCGCCGGTTCCAACATCAAAAGGAAGCTGGCCTTGATCTGCTTAAACACCAGTTTAAAGCGTTAGGGTTGTCATCGTATAGCGGCAAGCTTGAAAATTATCTGGATTATGAAAGTAATCGCATAGGTATTCCAATGACTACCCAATTAGCAGACAAGAGTACACTCGACATCGTAGTACGTTTGGAAAAAGATAAAACGGGTGAATATCATTTTATTGACTACAAAGCTACGGTACTTAGGGATGGGCAGCCCGAAAGATCGCACACGTTTAATGCCGATACGTCTGTGAGGGCGCAGGAAGCCGTTAACCTTTTGAGCGGGAGGCCAGTATTAAAATCGTATGAAACTGCGGATGGGCTGACCGCTCAAAAATGGATACAACTTGATCTTACGACAAACCTTGCCAGCGATCAATACAAAACAAAAGAATATCACCACGCAGGCGGGTTGGAAAGATCGTTAAACGAGGTCTTTCCCAAAATTGGCATCACGGGTGCGAATAAAAAGGAATTGTTAAACGAATTGCAGCAAGGTAACCAAATTGCTTATCAGGCGCGTCCGCCCATTGGTGAAATGCTATACCTGGAAGCCAATCCGGCAGAACAATCCATATTGATACGTGACCAAAATAACCAACCTGTCAGCATAGAAACATTAATGGAAAGAAAGGAGGACGCACAAAAGCT
The DNA here is from genome assembly GCF_011089895.1 of Mucilaginibacter inviolabilis. Taxonomy (NCBI): domain Bacteria; kingdom Pseudomonadati; phylum Bacteroidota; class Sphingobacteriia; order Sphingobacteriales; family Sphingobacteriaceae; genus Mucilaginibacter; species Mucilaginibacter inviolabilis. Next base: position 570,142 of record NZ_JAANAT010000002.1, on the reverse strand, counting down.
ACGTTCCGAAAACACCCTTACACTGGTCAAACAAAAAGAATCTGATAAAGAGCAGTCACAATCGCTGGGCATTGGATAGCTATATTTTTATCATAGCAAACTCATATCATGAATTTAGAAACCAAACATGCTGAACTGGTAATTAGGTTACTGGAAAATGCCCAGAAAGCGGGGCATCAATATGTGGTATTTGAAATGCAACCAAGCGATTTGCAATTGCAACCATATCAGCTTCAGTTTTTCAAATCACGCAACGCTGCTCTCGATTACCTTGAAATGAAATCCGGCTTTGGCTCTTTGCCAGGTGATAACCATGATCCGGTATACTATCGCACTATAGATCAGATGATCAATGAAGTAAAAGAATTTAATCAGTTAACAAAACAAGAAGTTATGAATTACAACAATCTGGAAAATCTGAAAGAAGAATTAACGAAGCTTCGTTTCAGTGAAAAAACCATAGCTGCCATGCAGCAGCAAATGGAAAAGGGCGTGCCTGAATTTTCGTTAAATGACAAAATGAAAGGCACCAGGGGACAAGTGGACATGACACTGCATTTCAAACAGTCCGGCCAATCCGAAAACTATTACTTCAACAAATTTGAGGTAACGTTGAATACGGCTAAACCGTTGGAAGAGGGTCAAAAGTATATGGTCATATCACCCAATCCAAATGAGCAGGGTAAAAATCTGGTAAAACCATTTGCCCACATGCACGAGGCCATAGCATTTTTTAAGGAACAAAAAGGCGACAGTGTATTGGCCGCTGGCAAGGATGCTGCACACAAAACAGAACTTGCCAAAATGGAAAAAGGAAAGGTCAACTATGTTGCCAAAGAGTTTCAAGTGCCGTTCCGCAGTCCGGCGAAAACGCAGACGTTCTTTGTCGAGCGTGGCAAAGGGTTCACCGCCGAGCAGGGAGCCAATCTTATACAGGGCCGCGCGGTTTATCGTGATGATTTGGTTAACGCTGCCGGTGCGTATAAAGCGTGGATCAAGTTGGATATGGACAGTCCTAAAGACCGTTATCAGAACTATACGACCAACCAGTACCATGTTCCGACTTATGGTTTTGATTTAGAAAAGGTGCTGGAAAAGTTTCAGATCAAGGAACTAAATGACCCTGCTAAAAAAGAGGCTTTGGTAGAATCCCTGCATAATGGTAACCGTCCATCCATCACGACCGTTAAAGATGGGCAGGAAATCAAATTGAATATTGAGGCAGTACCACGCTACGGCCAGATCAATATGTTCCAGGATAACGGCAAACCTGAAAAAAGGGAACAGTTTCTTAAAGAACCTGCGCTTAACAATAACCTTAACGTCGGCAAAGCAAAAGAGAAAGAGCAGGAACAAGGAATGGGAGTTTAACTCCCATTCCTTTAGGATTTAACAATTAACAAAATTATTTATATTAAAATCATCATCATGAGTAAGATCGCAAAATTGAAAGACTTGGTTTCTTCAGCAGAAGCTGATGCTACAAAGTTCTATGAAAAAGGAAACAGTACAGCCGGTACCAGGCTCCGCAAAGCCTTACAGGAAATCAAGGTTACGGCACAGGAAATCCGTCAGGATGTAACCACTAAGAAAAAAGCCAACTAAGGAAAAAAGCTTATTAACAGCCCCCTGCATTAAACAGGGGGTTGTTTACTTTTATGCGATATTGTATCCTATATTTGATAGAAATCTAAAGCCCTATATATGTCCGAAACAAACCATGAATTGAGCCCCGAATATTTTAATCAATTACTTACGACCAAGTTTACAAATGATCAATATGAAATAAACTTCGAAAAAAACACGCCCAATGTACTTACCATAACGTTTAAACATCGTACATCAGGGGAAGAAAAAAGTAGTGACGTTGGTCTGCAAAAAAATGATAAAGGCGAATTAATAGTTACTATGCTTAATTACAAGTTATATTTCCAATTAATTGCCCCAAATGTGTACTCGTCATTCGTTGAAAAGATTGTAGCTGGCACTGAAGAATTTATAACCATTTTAAATGACCAGCTTGTTTCAGTAACCGATGATACTGGCATTGTCGCCGAAAACAATAAAAGATATCTGAATATTAAAGATGTCAGCGATTATGATGACATTCAAGCCCAATAGGTTATATGGGCTTAGAATCATTAAATAATCTTTTACAGCAGATACAATCCATTAACACTCGTTATTTAACAATTAACGAACTTACCGGTGAAAACTTCAATGTCTTCCGCATACTAAAACTGGAATCCGCTGAAGTCAGAATGCATTCCGCCTTTATTGCCGAACTCTTAAATCCCAAAGGTTCGCATGGGCAAAAAGACACTTTTCTTAAATTATTCATAAAATCATTCTGCTTTAAACAGAATGATATTGATACTGAAAGTTGCACAGTCCATGTTGAAAAGCATACTGGTTTAATCACCAACAATGGCACCGAAGGTGGAAGAATAGATATTTTAGTCACTGACAAATTCCAAAATCATATTATTATTGAAAACAAGATATATGCCGGTGATCAGGCTAACCAAATCTTAAGATATTATAAATATTCCCCAAAGGCAGATCTCATCTATCTCTCATTAAACGGCAAAGAACCTGAATATTATAGCAAGGAAGAACTTGAAAGCGGCATACATTATAAATGTTTCTCCTATGGTCACCATATTTACCAATGGCTGGAAGCGTGTCGCAAAGAAGTTGCCGTTTTACCGATTATCAGGGAGTCCTTAACGCAATATTTAAATCTCGTTAAATACTTAACCAATCAAACTTTAAATGAAACTATGAAAAACGAAGTTGCCGTATTAATGTCAAAAAGTCTTGAAGCCTCATTTATCATACATGAAAATTTAGATAATGCCTGTTTGCTCCTACTTGAACAATTTTATGATGAATTAGCCAATATTGCTAACGAACTGAAATTACACTATGAATATAATATTGACTTTAATACTAATTATAGAGGATTTTGGTTTTGGAATGAGGAATGGAAACATGTAGGCATCACTTTTCAATTTTGGAGTTACGACAAAGATTTGGTTTATGGATTTACAGCTAAGAGCGATCCGGATAAAGTTGATACACCGTTGGAGTTGCCTATTGAGATAAAGTCGGCATTGGGAAGTCTGATAAATAACAAGAATAAAGAAAATGCCTGGTGGCCGCTGTACCAGCGAATCGAAGACCCTTATCGCAACTGGAGTAAATATGAAGCTTGGAAAGCAATAGAAAACGGTGAAATGGCGGCAATGGTAAAAGAAAAAATTGAATATCTTTTAAAACTTGCAGCCGGAATCTCACTATAAATAAACTTTAAAATCGCATTGACATTTTGCCATCATGAAAGATTTATTGACAAAATATACCGAAAACGGCTCTTTTAACTTTTTTCCTGACAACGAGCCATTTAAGCAATGCAATGCCCCAAGCGATAAGAGCGGTATCTATTTAATTTATGCCCTAACCAACGGCGAAGAAAAACTTGTTTACATTGGAAGCTCAGGTAAATTATTACCCAATGGCAAAGTAAGTATAAGAAAAGGCTTAGGTGGTATTAGGGATAGGCTAATTAATGGAAGATATACTTATAAAGACAATGGGGCAAAAGTTAAATTAAAAAGATCTAAATTCTGGCTACAACTAATGGCAACTGAAAAGATTGATAGTTTGAAGATATGCTGGTTTGTAACTCATAATGAACATTATAATGATTGCCCCTTAAAAAAAGATGCTGAATTGCGAAAATTACACATAGAACTACACGGCCGGCTTCCAGATTGGAATCGGATATGATCATTCCTAAAAATTATTAACAAAAGTTTTGACCACTTGAATATTTAAATACTCATTCATTAATTCGGTATAAAACTCTTTTAACTTACTTTCCTGACTTTCCTCAATATCAGACCCTCTTAAAATATCCGTTACTGCAATTTCCGACCGCCATAGTTTATCATATTGGCTCATCTCGTTGAAATAGGCATCCGTTTCCTCATGGCACATCCTAAAATCACTGATGGAAATAAAACCACCCATATCTACCCCTAATTCACTAATCAAAAAATCACCCAGGGCCTCTGTATATTTATCTTCCATATCCATTTCCAACGATATGATTATCACACTGAACACGCATAAGAAAGTCAAGGCGTTTTTGTTCCACCTGACCCGTTTAAATTGCGGGTCTTTAAGCACACTCATTTGTTCAGCAGTTATTCCGGCCCGTGCCTGAATACGGTCAATAGCATTACGGATTTCGGCTTGCGTATGGGGAATTTCGGCTTCCTCTTTAAAAAGTAAAGCAGGTAGCGCATATTGAGTACCGATAATCGCCAAATTAAAGCAGGCACCATAAATAAGAAATGGAATATCTGTTCCCGCCAATACGTCAATAAAAAAATCTTCATCGCTGGCTATGCTCTTGTCAGTCTCGTTCATCCATGAACTTATATTTTCAAAACTGTCTTTAACCATAAAAACATCAAAGGCAGAATTATAATCAATGTTATCGGCAAGTAAGAAATACAAATGATCTTTTAGTTCAGACATACCCAATAGTTTATTTTAAAATATTAAAAGCTATCGCACAAATTTATTGCACAAAAAGTTCGAAAAGTGGGACATGCTAATTTATTTAACATCAGCAGTTGCAGCCGCTTCGTTCCTCTGCCGCTTCTCTGCAATGGAAATACGGGTTGCGTTCCGCCCCATATTTTATTTACCGCCCTTTTTTAAGTGATTTTCAACTCCTTATAAGCTTATTCATTTTACTCCACTGGCTTTTTACAAAGCAAATTTCTGAACGGCAGGTCTGAATGTCAAGACCGGGGCCTGCGGTTTTTGGAAAAAAATCTTCCCTGCTCGCTGCGCTCACGAGGTTTTTTTTTCCAAAAAGTCTTGCCCTTCAGACTGCCGTGTTCAGGTGAGTTGCTCAATAAAAAGCCACCGGAGGCTGCTGCCGAGGGTGACTGACTTAAAGAGGAAAAACCATGAACGCAGAAAAAACATCAAAAGGGAGAAGCCCACCGCACAGCCCGAAGCGTTGCGACAGGTCGCAACGACTGACACCCGGCACACGCCCTTTCGGGCAATTAATCCATACAGTTAAAACAATTTTAAAATTAGAAATCATGAAAACCACAGTAATAGAAAGCGGAAAAAACAACAAAGTTGAGAACAAAGCACAGAACGGCACAGCAGATAGAGTTAATAACCTGCCCGTTAGCACTTCTTTTAATGCACCGGCTAAAAAGGAAGAGCCGAAAAAAGACGAGCCGGTTAAAACCGAACCTGTCAAAGAAACCGCTAAACCAGCACTTAACGGGTACGACACCGCAAAAGCTGAACAGCCGAAAGCAGAAGAAAAGCCACAGGAGCAGCCAAAGGCCGAACCGACCAAAGCAGAGGTAAAGGCAACCATTAAACCCGTGCTTAATTTGGAGGGTACGCTAAAGTGGATTGAAGAAATGCACCGCAAGAGCAACCAACGCAATAAGCTACAGGACACGATTAAAAACTTAGAAAGTTTTGAAGTGGAATTGCGGGACGAGGCAGACACTACCGACACCAATTACTATACCGGGTGTGTGCTGACCATCGAGGACGACAAACGCAACAAGTTTGAAACCAAGAACCCGACTATCATTTGGGCTGTAGCACAAATGGTAAACAGCATGTGCGTTGATAAACTGGCAGAGATTGAAGCCTCAATCGTATTGCCCCAATAATTAAATAAATGCCCCCTGCAACATTGCAAGGGGGCATAATTAATCCATAAACACATAATCAGGATATACCCATGTACGAGTTATTTATCGAATTGACCAACCAAATTTTTTGGGAGGGTTACGCTGAAAACTTAGCCCTTGAAAATCCGGCAGTTTTTCAAATGGAATACACCGAGTTTTTAAACGGCTTTAATTAATAATTGCCATGAAAGACACAGTTTATTTATTGATCAAAGTAGTGATTGACACCAATTACAAAAATATACAGGATGCTATAGGCGAAGTACAGCGCAATACGATTTACACCGTCATGGATAGCAAAAATGTAAAAGTGCTTAATAGTCAAATCATGGACTTGCGGACTAAACGCAGGTAATCTCAACTACAAAAATTTAACAAAATGACAGCAATAAACAACAGCCTTGTTAAGCCCAAAGTGTGGCAGATGATAGGCAAAACTATATCCGATAACGCAACGAGCGCAGAAGCCATACAGGAAGCGGGTTTGGATTTTGAAGTCGTAAAGCGTTCAAATATTCATCCCCTGCCAAGTGGCATAAATATCATATCCGATAACAGCTACTTTACATTCCGTACCGATACCGAGGCGATTTTAGGCGATAAAATCGGCAGTGATTATACGGTCATACAGAATACACAGGCATTTGATTTTTTCGACAGCATCGCAGGGGGTAAAAATCTAATAAAATATGAGACAGCCGGAGCGTTGGGCTACGGGGAGACAATATTCATTACCGCCAAGCTACCCGCACATATCAGGGTTGGCAGGGACGATTTAATTGACAATTACCTGTTTTTGACTTCAACCCACAACGGTACAGGCTGTATAACCATTGCATTTACCCCCGTGCGCATTTGGTGTTCAAATACGCTTAATGCTGCTTTAAGGAACTGCACCAATGCCGTACATATCAGGCATACGGCAAGCGCAGAAGAAAAGCTAAAAAGCGCACATCAAATGTTAAGCTTATCCGACCAACTGACTGTTGAACTGGAGGCGATATTTAACCGATGGGCGAGGGTTAGGATAACCGACCCGCAGGTAAAACGGTTGATACAGTTAGCCATGATACCGAATAAGGAAACTTACCAAAAGCTAAAAACAGGTAAGGAAGCCGAACTATCAAGCCATTATAACAATATGGTAAGCAGTGTTTTTGATTATGCCATGACCGCTAATAGCCAACAGGAACACACCACCAAAGGCACGTTGTTCGGGGCATATAACAGTATCACGGGGTATTTTCAAAACGTCCGCAATTTCAGGGACGAAGAAAGCAAATTTAAAAGCATCATGTATGGAACGGGTTCACAAAGGGGACAAACCGCCTTTGATCTCTGTACGGATTTCTCCAAACACGGCACGGATGTCCTCATACTAAATTAACCATATAGGGCGGGCCAGTCCCGCCTTATTAAACTTTAATCTAATGGAAGATTTAACGATCTGTTACGAATACGATTTTGCCCTTACCGTCCGAAAGAAGAACGGGAAGTTATACAAGAATCATCATATCGCCGGAATAGGTATCAGTTTTAGCACCGCATTATTCGACGCTTATACCATCCTGAAAAAGCGAAAATGTGAAATATTGACCATCAACCACGTAAAGCCTAAAAATGTCGCTTTCGCATTTGATAAAGACGGTGTATCGGTAAAAGTCAGTTTAAACGACCACCCGCCCGTGATACCCGATGACTATGAAAAGGAACTAAATCGCTTACCTAAAAAATAATAAAATGAAAAATTTAAGAAGTCTCACCAATACCGATAAAGCTAAACTATTACACGAGCTTTTTCCCGATGAAATACCCCACCTATTAGACCGCATCACAGAAGTATGCGCAGAACTGCAAAGCAATCAGGAGGAACACCACAAAACATGGGATTTTGGTTTAATGTCCTTTGATATGTGGCTAAACTTATCACAACAGGTACGGGAGCGCATAGCTAAGTACCGTTCAACTATGGTTAAAAGCAGCAAGGTTTTTTCAGACCAGTTATTCGGGTCATTTGACTATACGGTAATTTTTGTAAATGACCGGGTAGTAAAATATGCGCAGCATAATAGCAAGGACGAAAAATTTAAACTGGCGGTAGCCTTATTGTTTCACGCTTAATTTAAAAACCATGGCAAACGAAAAATGTTTATATGATAGATGGATGGATGAGGAGAAGTTGAACCTTAATAAATTTACAATTACTTTATTTCAACTATGCCAGTATGCAGACGGAACAAACCGCCAAATTATATTGGATAACTGGCCTGAATATTTCACAGGTTCGGAATATGTGTAATTTTTAGTAAAAATTTGCGGCGCAAAATCAGGCCATTTAAGCGCTTGGAATGACAAAACGGCCGCTTATATTTCCATTCTTAAATAATGCCTTATATCGCCTTATTTGAACTCACAAGGTGGATATAAGGCTTCTTTATACCCGCGCAAAAGCTTCCGAAAGCTTCTATAAAAGCCATTTCAATCACCTCTTATGACAGAAATTTTTCCGCTCTAAATGCCTTTTTTAACTATCAAAAATCAATTAGTTCTCTAATTTTCCAAGTTTGTTACCAAGTTCTGATTTTGCCTATTCTTAAAATTGACAGAGATTATCCATCCTTCGGCAGGTTATCTAATAAATATTTCGCCCTTTCCTTGCCTATTGCTTTATGCCACTCTTTAATTATCTCCCGCGCTGCCATTTCCATATCAACCGGCGTGTTTTCTATGGCAGCTTCTAAAGTATCGAAGAACTTTTCAAGATAATGCTCATTCAACTTTCGTTCTTTTTTATTCCAATGATGCTCATTATCTAAATAGTCCAGAAGTATAAGCGTAGCCCATTTACCTTTATCATGTGAGTGAGCATAAAAGCGGGGGAACGAAATTTGATCTATGATTAGCTGTATGATGACTTGAGGTTTAAAGGCAAAAATTTCACATAACATGATGAAATCTTCGGGCAAAGTGATTTTTAAAGTCGATTCCATATTAGAAATTGGTTTTGTTGTAATAGTTATAAAAGAAATTGTGGTAGATCACTCGCCGCTTTTCAACGTTCCTCACAATAAAATTTTTTGCGTGTAATTGCTGTAGCTCATCAATAAATTCGATTTGCAATTCTGTGGCAGGTTTTGCAAGGTTCCGTATATTATCTTTAATAAAGCCGCCCATGAGCATTGCAAAAAAAGCCATTGAACCATTTACAATTAACTTATTTAAGCCAATTCGTGCAAGATGGTCTGCGAGGTCAATTTTTGACATGAAGTATTCCAGGTATTCTTTTGGATAACGGTTGAAGAATTCACATAAAACCTGAAAATCCTCATTGAAGACAAGCACTGATTCTTCAGCCAAATACAATTTGTCTGTGCTGTAAGTGCGTTCCATTGTATCAAAAAGCTTTTTTATATATTTCCGGCTCCTGTTTTTTTTTGCTTTAGCGTTACCTGTTTGAATACCGATCTTCAAAATTTCAATTGTGCATTGTGATGCGATCTCCCTATTATTTGCAAAAGCTTCTGAAGCCTGACCTTTTGAATTGGTAAAGTTCAATTCTTTAAGCGCGCTGGTTGCCTCCCTATATCCTTTAATATAACCACTACCTAATACGGCATAGAATGATATGTGATCTATAAAGGCTTGTAAGACCGCCTGTTCGCTAAAGCCTTCAACCAGGCACGCCAATTTAAATTCCAAAGGAATGTTTATGATATCGTTTCTTTGAACAGTCATGTTACATAAATTATTTTACCGCCTCGTAGTCTTCAATCTCAACTTCCGAAAGAGTAGTTAAATAGAGTTTTTCAGCCCTTATTACAAAAGTTTCAACCCTCGAATAAATTTCGTTTAATTCGTCAGGGTCAATCGATTTTCCGGAACCGTAGCGAAGTGCTGAATGGCTTTGCGATAGTATCGCCAGTAATTTTTTATCATAGGCTTTTTGTATAGGGAAGAAATCTTCATTTTCAGGCCAAAATATTTTACAGATGCTTAGCAGATGTGATAAGCTATGCAGGTTGGGTGAATAACCTAAGAAATTGTAGATTAGCCCTAAGCAGGCTTGTTCTAAGCTTTGCGACAACAAAGCCACTGTTACTTCAAATACATCGTCTTTTATGAGTTCTACGGCCTTTAAAATAGCAGTAGCCCGAAAAATTCTCCTTTCGGAATACGCTACGGTCTGACTACGGTTGTCATCTTTGGTTACCCAGGTGATGCTTTCTTGGTCAAAGAGAGGTTCTCTTGAATACACTAAATCACCGTGTTTGAACACCGTATGAAAAAATCTATTTTGGTTTTCCAGTTTCTTTAGGGCATCTTCCTTTGTATGAACAAATAAATTGATTGTTACACCATTAACCCCATTTATGATACTTTGAATATTGGTGCCGTAAGGATTTAATAAGGGGCTTATTGCCAGCAGATCGTAATGCAAATCGGTATTAGCAAACGGTTCCTTTACATTGAATAAATGTACATTACTCGATTCAACTTTTAGGCTGCCGAAGATATATATCTGATCGGGGTTGAGATGTTCAAGAATTAATGCTACTACCTTTTCCAATTCTGGTTTAAGTTTTCTCGGCGTTGTTGTATTTTCTTTCAACGATGCTATCAAATCGTTGTCGCAACCGCTGGAACTCCTTACTTTCTTAATGCTGCAATTTACTGCATTGATATAATTTCCAGTTCCGTTATTTATAAAGATCGCCTGATGAGCGGTTTGTAAATGTGTTGATTGAAGTTCTTGCGAAATTGACTTTTCTGTATAGGCTGCTTGGTTATCCTGGGCACTTTCTTCAAAGATTTCGGCGTCTTTAATTTTTACATCAAGTAAGGCATTAAGGTCGCTGATAATGCTTGCTGCTCTTTTTTGCAATAGATAAGCCCGGTGAAACAAGGTTGGTATAAATGCTTCGTTTACTTGATGGTTTTGCTCATATCTAACTGCAGAATAAGCATTATTAAGCGTTTTCAATATTTCTTTTTCTTCGGATGTGTTGTCCGGGAATAATAAGCCAATCTGCGGGAGTAATGGAGAAACAAGAGCCTGATGTAGTGTAATGCTATGTGTTTTTTTCTCCTTGGCAAGTAGAGCTAATTCCAGTGTCCTATATGTCAACTCTATAAACTGGTGGAGCATAAACACGGTTAAGCCCGTGTCGTTTTTCTCACTATAAAAATTGGCACCATCCAAAAAAGCCATAGCCTTTGCCGCTCCGTCCTCAAACTGTACGTTTGCCTCACGTTTCCATTCCAATAAATTTTCAGCTTTGCTTTGCGGTAAATCGAGACTGTCCTTTTTGTTGTAAAGCAGATTATCCTCAGTACAAGCTAAATGGAATAGAAGATTGCCTTTTTTTAAGGCTGCCCTGATTTCACCTGTTTGGTAAAATGTGTAAGTGATGTTTTTACTTGCGTTGGTAGCCATTCTAACAAACGGTTCCAATTCAGTAAATTTAGTCCCGCAACTGGCAGGAATTATGATTATTAGGTGATGCGTATTGTTATCCGCGTGACTTACGCAATAAATTTTTTCAACTGAAATCTTTTCAGCTATCATGTCCCCGACTATTTTTAATTCTGTTATTTTCATGTGATGATGATTAAGGTGGCTAAAACGCTTTTTCGTACAGATAGCCGTGTTTCTTCGTTTTGATGCGTTTTAATTTGGGGTAATCTTTGCTTTGCGTTATATCGTTTAATGCGGCCTGCACATAGCGGGGCCTAAAACTATTGTAAGTGCAAATTCGCCGGCAACGGCGGTAAATATCTAAAGGGCTTTCAGGTGTTTGAAAAGAAACGCCCTCTAAAAGAGATTTAAGAATTTCCCTTGCTTGCTCAATTCCCATTTCATAAGAGGTAGAATATTTAAACTTGTCATATTCGGGATTGGGCTCAAACAAATTGAATAGTTGCCGGAGATTGTTATCGTTTAGAATTTCAAATACCTCATGACGTATAACAGTTCTTTCCGTGGTCTTGACGATTTGGTAATTTATATCGTGCCACTCATCCCTGTCGCTGACTATTATCCCATTTAGGGCATCATCGTCGAGTATGCTGGTATAAATATGTAGATATTCAAGCGTAAGTGTTTTATAATAAAACCGTTCTAACTTGCCTACAGCGCCATCGTCACGACCCATGAGAAATGAGACTTCTGATGCGCTATAACCTTTTGCTATTCGCTTCAACATCAAACTATAAATTGCACAAAAATCAACAGGTGATATTTTTCTCTGATATGTTTCCGTTAAAGGGATTTCCGTTATTTTATTTGCCATCGTTATTTTGGTTTCGTTGGATGATTTCGTTTAAAGAGTAGGCGACTTTTTTAGTCGAACTGAAAGGTTGGTAGATTACAGTATAGCACTCGCTTAGCTTATTAAGAAACCGATTATGGAAGTCAGAAAAATGTTCCTTTAAAACGGTCAGTTTGTTACCTGATATTCTTAGCCAGTTCAATAAAGCTTCATCCTGTGCCGATTGAACAAGATAAAAGGTATGATTTTCGGCATCTATCAGAAAAAGCGGAACCTTTCTGTAATGTGAAATATGTTTCGCAGGCGATTTAATGGCCGGCTCTAAAATAAAATGGTCTTTATGGCCTTTCAGGTTAAACGTAATTAGAAATGGCTCACTTGAAACGTGCCAATTAGACATATTGGATTTGACAGGCTTATTGTTCCAGGTTAAATGTCCCTCGCCTTGACTGCTATAAACGTGCGGTTCATAAAAAAGCTTCGGTATCGCTTTCTGCCACAATTTAATGAGGATAGGTACAGCATTTACCCATTTTACAATATTAGCATCGTTGTCTTGTCGGCCAATGGATTTGACCAGCGTATGCATTTCGTGGCTTATTTGATTTAATGCATTTTGATTTTCAGTTAAAACAACATCCTCAGTTATTGCTTTGCCCTTTCGCAAATATTGACCACAAGCAACTATATGATCACTATGTTTAGCGGTTTTACCAACGAATGGCATCAGCATCGGTAGTTGTGAAAACCACAAACCTAATTCGGTATAGATGACATTGTAACCGACTACCAGTTTGTTTGTGGCATCTTTATTTGTTTCATTCAACATGCCGACATCAAACTGGTGATAGTGATCCAGTGAAAAGCCCCAACCATCTTTAAAAATATTACCATACGCTGGTCTGGGGTAAATGTTTACATGGTGACCTTCGGCATCTACATATAAATATTTTAGTTCTTTATTATGTTTCTGCCCTAATCCCGGCCAATAATAGTCTTCCAGATACATGTCTTTATGATGCATTAAATCAAAAATGCCTCCGTAGGCATGCTGACAAAGCGTATTATCAGGCATTCCGCAATCGCATGCTACCTGTATTTTATGCCGCTCAATTTGGACGAATACATAGTGAGGTTTGTCATTAACCGATTCCACTGATAGTCTAAAAATATTATTGTCATAGTTAACCGTTGGCACGGTTACCCTTAGAGTTCGTTGGTTGACATTTAAACCTTGATAATGCTTGTACAACACCTCTTTAGTTAAAATTAGATCATCATTCTCTAATGGGATAGTATAAAGCAATTGACCGGGTAATATACTTGTCTCCTGTTTTCTCTGTTTCTTTGCCATAATACTACCTCGTTTCTGTATTATACTTTTCCAAAAAATCTTTGACCTCTTGTTCGCTTTGCATTAGGCGTTCCTTTAAGCGTTCAAGAAATGCGTTATCGTCGGTTACAACGCCATCGTTGACGACGATATGAGGAGAGAAATCCCTAATATCCGCTGTAGTTGGCCTTTCGGCACCTATGTTAATAGTGCTTTTGTACCCGGTATTAAAGTAGATATTGATGTTATTAATGATTACTTTCATGATACTTGATTTACTGTGTAATCTAATTTCATGAGATCGCACGGTCTATCGAAGTCAAAACGGGACTGTTTTACTCATTTGGGTGACTATTTTATGTAACAGTATGTTTTGTATCTTTACATTTTATAATCTTGCATTTCGATCTTATGACAACATCTGAAAAACCTACAAACCAACATATAGGCCGAAAAATTAGCCGTATTCGTGAACTAAGGGGGATTAAACAAGAGGATTTAGCTACTCAATTAGGAGTAAGTCAAAAGACCGTATCCCGTATGGAGCAAAGTGAAGTGATTGAAGATGATGTCTTAGAAAATATAGCTAAAATTTTAGGAGTTACCACCGATGCCATTAAGAACTTTTCAGAGGAGGCCGTGATAAATTATTTTAACACTTTTAATCAATCAGTTTCCAGCAGTAATTTTGGCCATAACAACACTTGCACATTTAACCCAATAGATAAATTGGTTGAACTGTTTGAAGAAAATAAAAATTTATACGAACGCTTGTTACAGGCTGAAAAAGAAAAAAATGAATTGCTAAGAGATAAATAACGTTAAAAGACCGAGTACGGGCGAATTTGTTCGTTCATCCGTGTCCGCGCGAAGCTCCACTCTCTTATACGAAGTTTGGCGGTGAAAAAGGTAGTTAAACAAACTGAATTGTGCTAAAAAAATACTTGCAAAAGAGAGATTTTTTGTATGTTTGTATATAGCATTTGCAGCTATACCAAAGCAAATTGAAAGTGGTGAGTAATTCGGTGAGTACAGAATTGAAAACCCTCAAAATATCAAAATGGAGCGGAAATTAAGGGGTGTTACAAAACCCTCCCTCTCCGCTGAAAAAATAAAGCTCTGTGAATCAAATATTTACAGAGCTTTTCCATGAATTGCAAATCTCCAGAACCCATTTTACAAAAACGACTAAAAGTGTTAATTATGCATTTTTGTAGATTTCCATTTCCGCACAAAAAGTCAGCTGAAATAACCGATAAAAGCCCCATCGCTAATTAAATGCCATATAAGTATCTTTAATCCCGCTGATTTAGCCCATCAGTCTATAACCACTGTTTTTTTATAAAAATGTTCATCTATTTACATCAGGCTGAATCGGAGCATACATAGTCGTAGTGGCCGATGTTGTAAACTGCCATCCTCTAATATCCTTCGCCATTAAATGTTTTCGCTTGATGATCCGACTTTGTATTATGTATTATCAGGCAATGATTTTACACTGGACCTGAATAATACCATTGATCCGAAGATCATTTGTCTGGGTAACAATCCCTTAAAACAGCAGGCGTGTGGTGCCGTTTTGAGCTTGTATATGTCCCTTACCATTAAGGTGGTCAACCAGAAAAACAAGTTAAAATGTAACCTTTTTTTGTTTGAAACCTCCGCGGCACATCTTCTTTAATTTTCCCATACTCTTCAAATAACTCAGTAATAGTGGTTTCACCTCCTCTACACCCCAATATTATAACACTACCAATACCACGAACCCGGTCTTAACCATTACTAATACGTACCTGTGGGGTGAGCACCTATGTAAAAAAACCGTTCTGCATCAGAAACGGTTTTTTTGCCTCAATAAGTAGATTAAAATGACCTATGGGCACATGGCTGTTACGACATTTTTCGCTGGATTTACATAGTTTAATCTACTTTTTATGTGACTACATATTGAATCTATGCAGAGCCCATCCTATAGCAACATCACCTTATCAAGTTTAAATGTGCTTACATATGCGTTACCGTAATCACAGAGGTTGAATTATCGGTATCAAAAGTATCAGCTAATCTAATCGAGCCATAGCTTAATGCTTTTCCTGTAGTGAATCTCACGATAACTTTCTTTTTTAATCTTAGTTTGGTACAATTTTGACTTTTCATAATTAAATATTTTTGATTTCTTTAGTTATGAAATTATACATCTATAAAATAGATATGAAAAATAATACACCAAGTACTTTTTTGCCCGGTATCAATTAGTTATATTCACTATACAAACAAAAATCACCACTGTGAAATTTAACAGAAAATTAATAATCACACACATAACAATATGGGTTATATATATAGTATATGAAATTTCAATTTTGTTAATTATTAACCCTAATGAGATAAAGTTTGACCAGATATTGTTTTCATTTGTTTTAAATATTTTAGTTTTCTATACAGTGTCAGAATATATTTTCCCAAAAAAAAATTCATTTTCTTTTTGGGGAATAGCTTTTTTTAAACTCATTTTAGTTGTAAACATCTATTTATTAGGCTCTGGTTTCCTATCTATTTATATATATCCAATAATAGAAAATATTAGTAAGCCTCAGTTTACTAGTGTATTTACCAACATGTTTATCGCTGAGCGGTTATGGCGTGTGGTTTATTTTATCGGATTAGGTACCGGCTTTGGGTTTGCGAAAAGGGCCGTACTAACAGAAAGGAAACTTAGGATGGTTGAAGAACAACATTTCCAAAAAACGCTTGACGAAAAAGAGTTAAAGAGAATCATTGCAGACACCCAGTTGGCTTTTATCAAATCACAGGTAAATCCTCATTTTTTATATAATACACTCAATTTCTTTTACTCTAACATTTATCCATTGTCGAAACCTTTAGCAAAATCTCTATTAATTCTTTCTGACATGATGCGATATGCGTTGAAGAACCAGGAAAATAATGGATTAGTTGAGCTAAAATTAGAACTAGAACACATTCAGAATTATATTTACTTAAATCAACTTCGTTTTAATTCTAAGTTACAGATCATTTACCAGGTAACAGGTGACCCGGATCAAAAAAGGATTGTATCTTTTTTATTGATAACCTTAGTAGAAAATGCTTTTAAATATGGTGACCTGACGGATGAGCTAAATCCGATGGTGATAAGAATTGACATACGTATGGATGAAACCAGCATCCTTATTCGTAATAAAAAGAATTTACTCGGTCATAAATTTGAATCGTCAGGAAATGGTTTAAAATTATTGAAAGGGCAATTGAATATTATCTATAAACGAAACTATTATTTTCACGTAGAAGAAGATAACGTCAATTATGAATGCCATTTGAAACTAAACCTTGATAATGATTAAATGTATAATTGTTGATGATGAACAACATGCCATTGATATCCTATTGGAATACACTAAGGATATTCCTTGGCTAAATATCAAATTAGCAACTACAGACCCTCTTGAACTCATTGCGTTTTTACATAATGAGGACATCGATTTGGTATTTCTGGATATAAACATGCCAAAACTTTCTGGTATTGACCTTTTAAAACTATTAAACATTTCTTCAGACGGGCCTCCATTCTTTGTTTTAACTACAGCATATTCGAAATATGCGCTAGATAGTTATGAATATGGCGCTTTAGACTATTTAATGAAGCCCATTTCATTAGATCGGTTTTTAAAAACTGTAAATCGAGTACAAAATTTACTCAATAAGGCGAGTATTACAACAGAAGATGAAAGGGATAGCTACTTTTTTGTAAAGGTGGACACTAAAAACAAAATGATTAAGGTAAATAATAATGACATCCTTTACATTGAAGGGTTAAAAAATTACGTTACCATATACACAATTCACGAAAAAATCGTTTCCATGTTAAATATGAAAGATCTGGAAGAACGATTAAGATTAAAAGATTTTATCCGTGTTCACCGTTCTTATATTATCCCTGTTAAAAGAATTAAGAAAATTGACGGAAACAGAATATTTCTGGATAATATTACAGGTTATATCCCCTTGGGCTTGTCATACAAATTAAAATTTGCAAACTTTTTACTCCGTAATAGTTTTAAATAGACCGGGCTAACTTTTTCCACTTTCTGCATTATAACTTTTATATAAAAAGTCATAAATAATTAATTCATATATTTTTTGATTACTCATAAATAACCTATTAACACACATGTGGATATAACTAATCAGCAGGCTTTTATAAAAGCTTTGCTCCGTTTTACTTTTAGCATGCAGATTGGCAATCTTCAGAGATAATCTATGCATAATCTGTGCTCTGCTTTCGAAAATTGTATTTAAATTTTTATTGGTTTTAAAAACATGATAGAGTTGATTCTTATTTTTAAAGCAGGCACTCAGTTCTTGTTCAAACTGCGCATCAAGTTTTAAATCTTTTTTCAAGGAAGCCCTCATCTCTTTGCATAAAACTATCCTTTCGTTAATGTTTAAACCAAAGGCTGTTTGCAAATCGCTAACCAAGCGAATTCCGGCCATCAGGCGGCCGTTAGGATCTTCGCCAACGGCAGGTACCACAAGCAACTTAAGCACTGAAATACTATCTGCAGAAAACAGTGCCTCTGACTCTTTGATTGCAATACCATAACGCTCCATCTCTCTCTCATAAGTCTCTGTCGAAATTTTCCATATATGGCTAGTCTGTTCCAGTTTATTAATGGCACTGCTTACTTCACTTATAATTATTTGAACATCATTAACATTCATTATTTCAAAGCGAACCCTTAAATGTGTTTCCGGGTCATTGTACCGTATGAAGAATGCCTTCTTAATAAGCCGCTGGCGCTTAAGAGACGTGATTAAAGGAAGTATATTGTTAATCAATATTTTGTCTCCACTATAGGCCCCACAATAAAATTTAAAATAGATCCATTCCGATCCTAGAGAAAATTTTCTGGTAAAATTAAATTTGACATTATATTTATTGCGGTTGGTTAGTTTATTTTTATCAATAGCCTTGTTTAACACAATAGCATAAAGTTGATTATTGAGAGGTTGCCCCTTTGTATTTCGAATAGAGTAATTTTGCTCGTTAATCAAAAATTCTTTCACGGTAACTATTCTTTGCTTTTTTAGAAAAATCAGAAACATTTCCATTAATACTGTATTATTCTGATCAACCAACAGTTCATTATCGCCCTGCGATATTATAAACAATCCTGCCAGTTTAATAATTCCTAAATATCGCTTAAGACCGCTTATATTTAATGATCCTACACCTTCCGTTATATCATCTACTTTAATGATCCAGGTGGCAGGAAAAAAGGTTATGTTTTTATAAGATAATCTGGGATAAAAAATTTTGCCAGGCAATATTTTCTGATAGTCGAATTTCATACCCCCAACTGTTTCGATATTCTGAAAATCGCCCAGAAAACGATAAATGGGCGAACCTAAAAGATAATTATACGCATGGCTAATTTTAGGCTGTATTTCCCTGTCATATTTAATTGATCTTAAAATTAAACGATTATTTTTAATACTTAAAACGATATCAGATAGTGGAATAGATTGCACATCCCGAGCTCCAGACCTGGACAAATATGAAATTTCGAACTTTCTGAAAGATTGATGTGCAATAACATTTGCTGACCTTGGCTCTGGTTCATGAATTACTTCGGCAACAATTTTACCCTCGCTATGGTGCTCATCATATTCACTAACATCCTTTACAATATTTTTAATTTCAGGGCTAAAATCACTAAAACGAGCAATCAAATTCGTGCCACTGCTCCCCCCAACACTATCGATCTGTACTTGTTCATCATCAATTAACCTAAAAAAAACGCCCAATGTAAGTGGCAGCTTACAATCAACTTTTTCCATCTGGTTCAGGTCCTGTTCCGTTAATTCAATTACCATCTCATTATTAATCATCGCTAAATCATATTTGCGAATAAGATACGTAAGATTGAAATTGGGTTTGCTGTTGTCAGCGAAATGCTGGCTATTACGAATTTTAAATTCCCGACTTAAATAGAGGTCAAATGAGGAGGTCCCTTCCAAGTAGTCTATACCTACTTCGGGATCAAGTGCTATTAAAAGTGGAATTTCCTGAAGCTCGAACTTCTTTAAAAACCTGTTCTTAAATTGCGTTAAATTATAATTTTGATGGTCGGCGACCGAGATCATGGAGATTATATTTATAGCGGTTTTAAGGTTACGCTGGATTTTATAACTGACACGTCCTGCTCTTCCTTCCAAAATATAGTCTGTTTGTAAAAGTTTATTGACAGGCTGATTGAAATTTGCATTTAATAAGTGTTTAAATAAAGCTTGATATTTCAAGTTATTATGTGTACTATCCTTATCTATACGAAATAGGTGTTTTTTTATTTCGTCTATATATTTAAGCCAATGTTCGACAACCGGAGTTAATTTAATTTTAGTTAAAAAAGTCCGGCACTCCTCCAATAAGAGATCAGAAGGGATTGCCAAGTTTAGGTTTGTTGTTACAATTTGATTACTTAATAAAAATTTCAGTGATTTTCTGATAAGTGTTCCTGAATATCCGGCTTTTTTCCCACACAGCACCAGATCCTTTACACTACTACGATTAGAATCTATTGTTTTTAATAGAAAATCCAGCAATTTACTGTCCTGAATAGTTGCAATTGTATATTCATTCTGCTCATCTATTGAAGGTACCGTTTCAATATATCTTATCTCATCGCCTAAACGATAAATAGTATTGTTTACATAAAGTATTAAATGGTTAAATATTTGCTCTTCTTCACGCATCCTATCAATTAATTTAGATAGTAGCTCCCGATCAAGCCTTGTTCTTCTAATTACATTACTTGTTATATTAATATGCGTTGCTTCCCCCCACTCGACTACAGAACAGCCTGCAAACAAGCCAAATGGCGTACAGCGGAAGCTCATTCTGTTATAATATTTTATTATTGTATTTAACAGCGAATCTTCTATTTGGCCTTGTGTATCTGACACAAATTTTTCTGCCAGGTTAGGGGACGCTAAAAACAAAGCTTCTAGGAATTGGTCACTGTTTAAATGCTCAGTTAGTTGTTGATTTAAAATATTTTCAATTGAAAATGCTGGAGTCCGTATGATGAGTTGTGGATAGAAATCAAAATTCATTCTTGCAAACCTTTTATGGTTTGCTTAAAATACAAAAAGAAACACAATACACCAATTAACATTCTGAAATAGAGGTATTAAAATGAGAACACCTCACAAAAACAATATATTATTCAATTAAACAATTGTCTGTATATTCTACGGGAAACATCAAAGCAACTTTAATACCCACACAGCGAATAGAATTAAAATAAGTACCAGAACCTGTATAAAAATAAACAGAGGACTAACAGTACGCGGGATCTTATCCAAATCGAGATTATCCTCAGCGGAGACATCTTTTTTCTGCCTGGTTGTAGCTAATATTTTCGATGACATAAGGTATAAATGTTAATTTGCAGATAGTTCCAATTGATTCTTAACCAAATTAAAATAGAAATTGCGTTGCTGCGTCAGATCATGATGTGTGCCTCGTTCAATAATTTTCCCCTTATCCAAAACAATGATCTGATCTGCATTTTTTACAGTACTCAATCTGTGAGCGATTATGACTACTGTTTTTCCTTTAAAAAATTTATATAAGTTGTTCATAATCATACTTTCATTATTAGCATCCAAAGCGCTGGTTGCTTCATCAAAAAGCAGATAATCAGGATTTTTATATATAGCCCTGGCAATTAATACTCTTTGTTTTTGTCCGCCACTCATTCCCGTACCATTACTGCCAATTTTAGTTTTTACACCGAGTGGCAAACCATTTATATAATCAGTTAAGTTCGCGGTTTGAATAGCATGTTCTAAACGTCTTTCGTCAAGGTTCTCACCCTGCATGGAAATATTGTTAGCGATGGTATCTGTAAAAATGTGTCCATCCTGCATCACTACGCTACATTTCTGCCTCCACTCAGGTGATCCCAATTTTGTAATATCCTGATCAGATATCATAACGGACCCTGATGATACCGTATAGATTTTTAACAGAATTTTCAATAAGGTGGTTTTTCCGCTACCACTTTCCCCAACAATCGCCGTTATTTTTCCATGTGGAATATGTAGATTAATATTGTCAAGTATGAGTGGGTTAGACGGGTCTCCATACCTGAATGAGGCGTTTAAAAATGTGATACCCTCGTTGCCAAAGATATTAGTAGCCGCTAAACTGTCAGCTTTTGAGACGCCATTTTGTACGGTCTCGTTGTAATGCTCATCATCTTCATTTTTTTTGCAATGAACCTCATTCAAACGCTCCATGCTTAATCTGGCGTCCTGATACTTTTTTATAAAGTCTATTATTTGACTTAAGGGTCCGTTTAATTGACCAATAATAAACGAAACACCAAGCAACACACCTAATGTTATCCGATTTTCCATAACCAGAATGGCAGAATAATAAGTAATGATTATATTCTTGAACTGATTAAGGACCGAATAACCTAACAATTGATATTGTTCCAGCTTAAGATTTTTGAAATTGATATTAAATAATTTTACCTGGATCTTTTTCCACTCCCTGAGCATGGTTGATTCACTATTATTCAACTTTACTTCCTGAATACCATAAATAAGCTCAAGTAAGTTATTTTGATTTTCCCGAAGTGCCTGAAATCTACGGTAATCTATCTTCTTTCTTTCATTGGAAAAGAAAAAAGCCCAGCAAACAGATAAAGTTGCTCCAAGCAAAAATATGAATAGTAAGTTGACATTGTATATGCCCAGCACTATCGAAAAGGTAATAATATTAATAAATGAAAAAATTAAAGATAAAGATGATACAGTCAAAAATTGTTCAATCCTACCGTGATCATTTAAACGTTGAGTAAAATCACCAAAATTTCTATTTTCAAAGAAGCTTATCGGTAGTCGCATTAATTTAGAAAGATAATCCGATAAAATTGTTATGCTGACTCGATTACTAATATGAAGCAGCGTCCAGTTCCTCATACTTTCGATGGCCTGAGAACCAATAAAAAAAGCAAGCTGGGCACATAGAATAAGGCCAAGGAGATTGAAATTTCTGGCATGTATTCCTTTATCAACCATTAATTGCGTAACAAAAGGCAATAACAGGCTGATTAATGTACTTAAAATCATACCGGTTAAAATCTGAAGCATAAATTTTTTAAATGGCTTAAGATATTTTAAAATCAAGGGTATATTATAATGAACATCTTCGTCATTATTAGGAATATTATAGAAATTTTCACCAGGAGACATCGCTATCATTACTCCCTTATCATCCGGAAATGTGGCCCAACTTTTTAGGAAAGTATCTTCATCAAGATTTATGATACCATGACTCGGATCAGATATTGTAATTCTATCCTTTTTTCCTTTTGATTGTATATTATATAAAACCACATAATGTTTTTGATTCCAAAATAATATTGAAGGATAGAGCTGGTTAGCTTTCAGTTTCTCATAATTGAGTCGTAATGTGGTAGTCATCAATCCAACACCTTCGGCAGCAATACATAAACCTTTTAGAGTTGCACCATTTTTTGACATAAAAGAATGGTCTCGAAAGTAATCAAGTGAGTATTTTCTCCCAAAATATTCAGTAACCATTTTTAAGCATGCCGGCCCACAATCCATATGATCCATTTGATAAGTGAAAGCATATTTCTTATATTTTAAAAAGGATGGTAAACGCATAATGGTACTTTTTAGATGAGTGTAACCGTTATATCAGTATGATGTGTTTGTATAATCTGATAAATATCAACAGGAAATACCCCATTAAACATGTTAATCAGAGCTCGCAAATCACTATTGTCTTTCGGAACTTCTTGAGGCCTGCTGGGATATCGATATATATTTATCCGTCGTTCCTCTTGCAGATAGTATAAAAAGGCTCTGGTATTTTTTATTGAAGTTTCGCTAAGCACAGGCACATCATATTCTGATACTACCTCCTCTTCCCATGAGGTTAAGCCTTTTGAAAAAAGATATGCGGGCAGGGTATATATTACTCCCTCTATTTCCTGATACCTAAGTTCAAATGCACCGGGGAAACGCTCGCATGCAAATGGTATTCCTGTCCCAGCTTCCCGGCCGATCGAGCATGTAAAATCCCCACCATAATTGCTTAAAAAAAAACTGGCAATAACAGGATCATAGGCTGCATATACACACTTAAAACCATGGATTCCCCTATTTCTGAGAATCGTTTTAAGGTTTCTATCCTGAGACGCATGGAATACTTTGGTTGTCATATATATGTTTTTTAACTCCAGAAATAACCTTCCAGCAAAAATTTCACACTTGGATTGGTGTTGCCTTCAGTTGAACCATCGTGAATGATATTTTCTGCCGGAGCGATATAACATTCAAATGGTTTTATTCTTATCTTAACAACTGGATAATCCGGGAAGGCTTGATAAAATTTATACTGCAGAGATTCGTTAGAAAACTCATCGAGTGCAGCACCGTTTTTGGTTTCTATCATTTTTTTTACCGTTTCCAGTGGCTGATTAATATAAATGAAATAACGATCCTCACGACCAAGATTCATCAAAAAGATGTTAGGTGCAAGCTCGGCGTCTTTAATATTTACTCCTCCTCGGTTATCAATATGCATACCCATTCGTTCTTTACGTTCTCCTATTGTTACTACTGATAAGTCTGGCTTTTCAACAAAAAAGTGATAACAAGAAAACCGGCTTGGTGAAAACAAATATTGACATGCAAAAGCTTTTAATTTCTCACTAGCCTCGATAAAAGTTGGGGTTTGATTGAAAGCCAAAACTTCTTCTTTATTCTTAAAATCTGATATACCGGCTTTTTGTACAAAATCTATCAACTCATCAGGGAGGGTAAGGATAATTATGTTCTTGCTAAACTCTTCAATAGGTGGCTTTTGATGTGTCACCAAATACTTTTTTGTCGATCCAGCAGCTAAACTCCAAGGCGATTTGGGTATTACAGCGTATTTATAGTAAGCATAACCATCTGTACTGCTATCTTGCATGTGTTGCAGACCGCTGCTTAGATATAATCGGTCAGCAATATCGCTGCTGTTGTTCAAAAACAGTTTAACTCCTTCGGTAATCATATCCCAATGTTTTAGTTTGTAATCAAAAATGAAGATTTACGATAAGATTCGAGAAATGCAGCATATTCAGAATCATCTCCCGAAAAGGCTGATGTGTACACGTTATCTACTTGCAGGTAGGCCAGATTGTTTTCTGAAACGATTTCCTGTGGAATAGTTCCCAATACGGCGTTCTGAATATGTGCTATTAGTTTAATTAAACTCTTGCAATAAATAGATGGATTATTAAATCCGTTTTTACTGCTATAACGGTGAGGCAAATATCCTCCGCCACAAATATCTTTTACTTCGCAGGCCTGACATTGTCCACAAAGTTTAGTATGGCTGAAATAGTAAAGATCAATCAGACCTTCATCAATTACTTCATCAAAATTGTGTGTGGCAACATTTTTCGAATTCTTGGTGAAACCTTCCCCGCATATTTTAAGTACGTCAACGGCTTCAATGCCACCGTCTGTTTCAATAACAAGTAAACCGTTGTCTAGATTTCCCAATGCATCTGTTGAGCTTTCCTGGCCTAATACACCATTAATCAGGTCCAGAAATATTCTGATCCTCGGTCTTTCAGGCCCTTTGTGGTTAAACCATACGTCGAAAACTTTAATCAGCCAATCAGCATATTGCGTAGATTCTTTGTGGAAATCGACTTCAAGTTGATCATAGTTCGAATCTGGCAACAAAAAATCAAAATATTTAATACCTACGTTAACAAAATGCCAGTATTGTGCTATCGGATCGGAATTAATGTTAATTACGGCCAAGGTGTTAACGCTACGTTTTGATTCATGTGCAGCCATAAGGTATTTTATTCCTGCAATTGTTCTGTCATAACTGCCCCTTCCTTTATGATCCAGCCGGTACTGATCGTGGGTTTGCTTATCCCCATCCAGACTTACACTTACATAAATATTTAGCTTTTTAAAAAAATGAGCCCATTCACGATCGATCAAAACAGCATTAGTTTGCATAGAAAGGGTTAACTCTATACCACTACCACCAAAAATTGATTTTGCTTTTTCATCGAATTTGATAAAAAAATCCTTCCCAACTAACATCGGTTCACCTCCGTGAAAACAAACAATAAATTTTTTTATATCATATTTTTCACAATGCGAATAGATCCTGTTCAGCAGGGCATCTACTGTTTTAGCGGACATGATTTTTGGCTGTTTTAGGTAGCTGTTATCCCCTTTGTTATACATATAACAATAAGAACAGTTCAGATTGCAACGACTCGCAATTTTTACCACGAGGTAGCTGATTTTTGACAGACTTATATTTAAATTGTCCATGAGTGATAAATTAAGTTCCTATTTAAAATTTAAAGGCACTTATAAGATTTATCCAAATAAAAATTAGAACAAAAATTATAAGTACCTTTAAGGTGTAACATAGCGGGAAACATTGATTGTTTCTTTAAGCTATCGCCAAATTAAAGATCTTTGGTAAAACCACCAGATGCGTGGATTTTGCTGTAAGGAGCGGATTTGTCAGTGGTTCCCCCTACGATAGTTATTACGTCTTTTAATACTTCGTTATCAAGATTTTTCATTTTTTCTTGAAACTCTTCTGACAAGTTAGCCAGGTCGATTTTGGTGTTTTGATTTTGCATGATAATAGTTTTTTAAATGTTTAAAAGTTAACAATCATATAATTAGGCCCATTATATTTCCTTTGTTATACTAAATATAGGATGGCATTTTGGACATTGAAAACCTTTTATACTGATAGTTTGATTCAGTATATGAAAAGAAGTATTAAGTATATTTCCCAAAATCAACATTGCTGTTATACACCTAACTATACTGATTTAGAGAAGATGCTATACTGGATTAGTGCGGAAATAGCTTTATCCAATTAAAAAGTAGCTGAACAACGAGAAGCACTTGTCAGAAATGCACGAGAGATATGGATAGGCTGCGTATTCCTTATAAGGATAAACCTATCAATTGGGCTTTTGAGCTTAGCAAGTAAGCTGAAGGAAACAAGTGTTATAGCCTGTAAATACCAAGGCCTGTATAATGTCGTTATAAACTGGTAATATTATATTTAATAAGAAGTTATCTTCGCTTTGATTTTATAATAGCATCATTAAGTACCGCGAAGAAATCATTTTTGTAATTAGTTCCAATACTTAGTTTTTTGTGTGTTTTTAGCAATACTTGGTCATTCTCTACACTCACAATCTTAAACATATTTATAATAAAAGATTTATGAATGCGCATAAAGTTTCCTTCTGCCAAATGGACTTCCATTTCTTTTAAACTCATATATGTTTTATGTTCACCTTCGATAGTGACGATATTAATGTAATTGAGCAACGATTCAACATAAATAATGTCAGAGATAACGATCTTTGTAATCCGACCTTTGATCTCATTTTGCACATAAAAAAATCCTTTTTGCTCAATTCTTGATTGATCACCATCTGTTATCAGTTTTTTTTTTAGCTTGTCAATACTTTTCAAAAACCGCTCATAGCTAAAGGGTTTAACCAGGTAATCTATTGCATCTTTGCCAAAAGCATCGGCTGCGTACTCACCATAAGCAGTAGTAAATATTACCGCTGTTTTGTGACTGATCAATCCTGCAAGTTCCATTCCAGAAAGCAGCGGAATACGAATATCTAAAAAGGTAACCTGGGGTTTATAAATGTCGTTAGATATGTCTTCGTAAGCTAATACTGCATTTTCTTCTGCTTTGATCAGTTTTAAGCCTGGCGTTTGTTCAATATACATTGAAAGAATATCTGTTCCAGCCTTTTCATCATCAACAATATAACAATTAATCATCACATTATTTATTTAAATGAACTATACAGATTGACTTGGAAAATTGTTCAGCTTGCATTAAGCGTCAATTTATATCCGATCCCTCTTATATTCAAAATTTTTATTTCCTTTTCATTTTGCAAAAGTTTCCTTAAATGCGTTAAGAAAACATTTAAACTTCGTGAATTATAATATCCGTCGCTCCCCCAGATTTTCATTAAAATTGTTTCGCGTTCCAGAACCTCGTTCTTTTGCAAAATCAACATCTCCAGTAAAGAACACTCCTTAAAAGAAAGCGTTACTCTTCCTGTCAAAGTCATTAATATCTGATTTACGGTATCCAGCGTACAGTTTCCAAATTCGTAAAGTGTTTGCTTGTCGAGCTGCACCGCTTCTTTGACATTTATCTTCCTTCCTAATAATGATTCCATCCGCACCAATAATTCATCAATGCTAAATGGCTTCCTTAAATAATCATTGCCTCCGCTTTTAAAACCGGTTACCACATTTTCAGACTGCACTTTAGCACTAAGAAAAATAATAGGGACAGAAGAGTCTAACTCTCTGATTTCTTTTGCCAATGTATAACCGTCCTTTAATGGCAGCATAATATCAAAAATACAAATATCCGGTCGTTCTTTGCGAAATGCTGCAGCAGCCAGTTGTCCATTAGATTTATGAAGTACCTCATATCCACTGGCGCGAAGATCATCACTTACAATTTCTGCCAAAAAAGGCTCGTCCTCTACATATAATACCTTGATTTTTTTCATAGTTTCGGTAAACTGATTATAAAGACGGCTCCCTGCCCTACAACACTTCTTAACCTAATGCTGCCTTGATGCCTCTCAATCGTATCCTTTACATAGTGAAGCCCGAGTCCAGAACCTTTCACGTTATGAATATCTTCGGTAGGAATCCTGAAAAAACGTTCAAACACTTTTTTTTGAAAAAGAGGATCAATTCCCGGACCATTATCTTCAATTGTAATAATGTGTTCATGCCCCGAGTTTTTACAACTAATCCTGATAATTACATTTTGAGAACCATATTTTAATGCATTATCTAAAAGATTATAAAATACATTACTTAAATGTATCATATCACCTTTAACCCAGTAATCGTTATTATCCGGCTCAAAAAAAATAGCAGCATTTTCTTTTTGGGATTGCAGTTCCATAGATTTAACAATCTGATTTAGGTTTTGAACCAAATTATAGGGCTCCAGATTATATTCCTTTGCATCGTTTAAACCATTCAGATTCATCAATTTTTCAAACATCAGGTTTAATCTTTGAATTTCAAGTTGACTGATGTTTAAATAACTTTTTAGCTTTACTGGATTCCGGATAAGATTATATTTAAGAATTGACTCTATAGCTATGGATATAGTAGCAACCGGCGTCTTAAATTCATGTGTCATATTATTAGTAAATGTAGCCTTGGCGTCACTGTACAATTTTTGATTACGTATCAGCTTTATCAAAAATACAAAAGCCAAAAATGTTAAAACGATCATTGTAAGTGCGGAAATAAGATAATAACGCATCTGATAAAATACAGCAGAATTTAATTGCATAACTACAAGCTGGTACTTGTACAAATGATTGAGATCAAAAGAATATTTTTCACTTATGTAGGCATTATTTAAAATACTAACGTTTTTTGCTCCTGTTTTGAGCAATTTATCATTTTTATAATTATATAAAGCATAGGTAGAATTAACTTTTATGCCTTCCCGCACCAAAATTGACCTGACTACTGAATCCATTTTAAGAGAATGCTGGTATACCGTATCGCTCAATACCATCTGATGATTTACCCGGGCCTTATTATTGATATCTGGTTTACGTAAAACATTATTAAATGAAATATTCATTTGTATAATTGTGCTGTCCTTAGTAATGCCGTAATTAAAATTACTTTTTAAACCTTCAATATTTAAATTATCAAACGCTTGCCGCAAATTTAGCCACTGTTGTGACAGAAAGAATTCTTTAAAGCGTAGCCCATGGATGTTATTCTGAGACAAACTATTATAAATCATCAATTTCGATGATTGCACTACCGCATCTTCAATAGTATGCTTCAATTGAAGTTTCTGACTGTTGAATAACTGACTAAGCCATGCGAATTGTAAAATAATACTCCCAATAACAGCAAGCGTGATAACATATTTTACATACTTATAAGAAAAAATCCACATACTCTAAATCTACAAACATTTATCCAAAGGAAAATACCCCTCCGGAATTTAATACTATTTAATACTATTTAACCCCCATTAATATTGAAGCTAATTAAGTTTGAAAAAACAAAAAGACATGCTAAAAACCTTAACAGGCATTGTTACTTTGGTCTTTTTCACCATGGTACTGCAAGCTCAAAATAAAGCAATTAACGGGATAGTTAAAGACCAGCTGGGCCATCCTATAGCGATGGTAAGCATAGTGTTACAATCACCTCAAAAAAGCGAAATTAAGACTGTTTCTAATGAGAAAGGTCAATTTACTTTTAAAATTACAACTTCTGGGCCGCATATACTGGCAATAAATTCAATTGCCTATGTACCGTATCAATATACTATATTAAATACAGAGGATAGCATCCGTATTACTTTAACGCCCGTTAACCACCAGTTAAAGGAAGTGAAAATCATATCTAATAAACCAACGATTGAACGAAAGATAGATAAGGTAGTGTTTAATGTAGAAAATAGTATTGCAGCAAGTGGAGGAACGGTTTGGGATGCTTTAACTAAAGCTCCGGGAGTACAAACCGGTTTTGAAGAAAGTATAAGCCTCAACGGGAAAAGTGTACTTGTTTATGTAGACAATAAGATATTAAGACTATCTGGTGAAGATCTGAGTAATTATCTCAAAAGTTTACCTTCAGATAATATTTCAAAAATGGAACTCATTGCAAACCCATCATCCAAATATGATGCTGAAGGTGGCGCTATAATTAATATTATATCCAAGAAATCAATCACCCAGGGATTAAATGTTAATTTAAATTCAGCATACAATCAAAGCAAATATGGAAGCTATAATTGGGGTAGTAATTTCAACTATAGGAAAAATAAGGTTAATATATACGGGAGTTATAACTACTCAGACAGTAAAAAGAATTATAGTGACGATGAATACATAATTTATGACAACGTAAATGATTACGCTTTATGGGTTAATGCCAAAAGAGGCTACCGAAAACGCCAAACCAGTAACTATAAGTTAGGAGTCGATTATTCGATATCCGATAATCAGGTATTAGGAATTTTATTTACCGGTTTTAACAGTAATTTTTTACGAGACAATAATGTGATCACAAATATTTTTAATGACCATAAATTAAGTATCGATTCTACCTTAAAAACGCATAATAAAGCAGATGGCCCAACCAATCGATATAGCTTTAATTTTAATTACAAGATCAAGCTTGACACATTGGGTCAAAGTTTAAATTTTGATTTTGATTTTGCACCCTATAAGAATAAGGGTAATCAGGCTATCTCAAATATTACGTTACTTCCAGACGGCACGCAGGCCCCCGACTTATTTAATGTCAATACGATATCGAAACAGAAGATTAATATTTGGTCTGGTAAGGTAGATTATAGTTACGCTTTTAATAAGACATGGTCTTTCGATGCTGGTTTAAAATATAGTAGTATTGAAACAAACAACAGTTTTGCATATTTTAATTTGGTAACCGGCTCACCAATATTAGATTTAAGCAAAAGTGATAATTTTAATTATACTGAAAATACCTTTGCACAATACCTGACACTAAACGGACAGATAAATAAATTTAATATTCAGGCTGGACTACGCGGCGAATATACCATGACCAACGGTCATTCAATTACATTGGACACCAGCAATGTTTCCAAATATTTTCGTTTATTTCCGACTGTTCAAATAATTTACTCTATCGCAACGGATCATGATTTGAATTTAGCCTATAGCTATCGGATAACCAGGCCTGATTATTGGCGATTAAATCCGTTTAAATATTATAGTAGCCCGTACACCTATCTCGAGGGAAACCCCGCTCTGAAACCAGCTTATATACAAGATATTGAAATCGGATATACCTATAAACAACAAAACAATATCACTTTTTTCCGCATACAAACGAATGGAATGTTCAGCAATATTACCGTACAGGATAATGTGAATAAGATTTTCTATGACACTCAGCAAAATCTTAATAAGAGTATAGAAACCGGATTTTATTTGTCTGTTCCGGTAACAGCATTTAAATGGTGGGAGATGAACTATTTTGTACAGGGATCTTATAAACAAGAAAGCTCAAATTATCTACAGGGTAGCTATAATTATCATACCCTGTTCATCTACCTAAATACAAGTCAAAGCTTTGTGATTAATGCAAAAGCAGGATTAAAAGCCGATATAAGCGCGTGGTATTCATCTCCAAGTATACAAGGTATATTTAAACTGAACAGAACTAATGATATTAGTGCTGGCATCAGAAAAAACATATTCGGTAATCATGGCACTATAAAATTGGCAGTGAACGACATATTATATGGAAATGCCTATCGTGTTAAAGTTGATTACTTAAACCAGCATAACGGATTTGTTGAGAAGAATGATACCAGACAAATCTCCTTGAGTTTAACATATAAATTTGGTAATATTAAATTAGCCAGCGCCAGAACAAGATCTACCGCGGCTGAAGACGAAACAAAAAGAGCCAGAAATTGATAGGGACGCCTTCAGCAACCAGTGTTTGCTGGTAGGGTTGATCGTAAGTGATCACATTTGAAATGCCCACCTGATCTTCGGGCTTACAAGCGTTAAGTACCCATGCCAACGACAGCTTTAATCAAGCAGTGTCCAAGTGCGTTTGGCCTGTACGGTTTGTATCACTTATTGTTAGGCTACAACAATGTTCTCTTTGCGATGCCCGATATATTCCAGAGAGCTTAACTTATTCCATAAAGCCGCTATTACCCGCAGTATAATTCATCAACTGTGATAATAGATGCACTGATGTCATGATGATTGTAAACAACCTCTATGAAACAGGCCAACAGCTCCTCAAAGTTGCCGGGAGTTACGTCCTTCTATTCATAAAATTTTTTAGTAACGGTTATAAGCAAAAGTTCGAATCCCTCCCTCTCCCGCGAGATAAAACAAAACCCGATCATATTCGGGTTTTGTTACTTATTACAATTACACGTAATTAAAATATTCTAAACTTTGCGGCTATCTGC
The DNA here is from genome assembly GCF_011089895.1 of Mucilaginibacter inviolabilis. Taxonomy (NCBI): domain Bacteria; kingdom Pseudomonadati; phylum Bacteroidota; class Sphingobacteriia; order Sphingobacteriales; family Sphingobacteriaceae; genus Mucilaginibacter; species Mucilaginibacter inviolabilis. The sequence continues at coordinate 537,655 of NZ_JAANAT010000002.1, read as the reverse complement.
AACCCCTTCTTATCTTCACAGAAAGTTCAGCATAGCATCAATGTCTATTGATTAATTTTGTAACACTCCTGCCTAAGCGTTGCAGTATGGTAGCGTCCTGCGTGATGATTTCTGCATTAGCTGTCATTCCCTGTTTCAGATGGATAGGCTTTTTCATGTCTGATGCGCTTCTTACTTTAAAATCAACTCTGGAAACAAAAACACTATCTTTGTAAGGAACATCTGCAATATAACTGATTCGCCCCCTGATTATACCATATTCTTCAAACGGGTAGCTTTTCAATTTTACCAATACCTCCTGCCCTTCTTTGATCTTACCCATATTATCCTGAGGAATAGCCATTTGGCCAAAAAATGCCTCGTTACCCGGGTTTATATTAAATACTTCCTGGCCAATGCTGAGTACCTGGTTTTCCTGTATAATACCGGCATACGAAAGTTTGCCTGATTGAGCTGCTGTTAAAATATACTTGCTTTTCCAATCTTCGGCTTGACTGATCAGGCTGTTGAGCGCCTGCAGGAATTTGGCTTTTTCCTCTCTGATCTGATTCTCCAGCTCTAATATCTCTTTTTGTTTTCCCGCATAATTATTATTAGCAGTGATCAGAGCGGACTCGGTTTGTACCAAAGGCTCTTTTTGGGCCAGGTATTTACTTTCCTGTTGCCTGAGTTCTGCAGGGGTCTCTACCTTCTCTTTTTCCAGCTTTTTATGCATTTGATAATCATCATCAGCTATCACAAAACTACGCTGTTGGATTTGTTTCTGCTGATTAAGCTGTTGGGCTTGTTGGGTAAGAGCCATCAGGTCATTTTGCAAAAATGTTTTCTTCTTTAAATAAAATCCATCATTAATTGCCGATTTATAATTCAAATATTCCTGGTAAAAGGTTTGATAAGCCGATTGCAGTTCGCCTAACTGCATATTATCAGATTCTGAGAAAAGTAGCGGACTAACCGGTTTACTTTGCAACACCTGTGTTTGCAATTGCTTTAAACCCGTCACCAGGTTTCTGATTTTATCATGATCGCCTGTACTTTCCATATAGGCTAATGCCTGCCCGGCAACTACGTTGGCATTTTCTTTTACCAGTAATTTGATCAGTTTACCTGATACTTTAGAGACCACCGGTTTGGGAGAATTGGGTGACTCTATTTTAAGCTGCGCATTAACAATGTCAGGATATCTTATCAATGCGGAGAGAGAAACCATCAGTACCAGGATGCCAAAAAACAGGGTGATACCCCAGCGTAATATCCAGGATGGTACCGTGGTAATAATATCCTGCATATCATCCGTATGTCTGACCTGGTCATTGTTATTTACGTAGGTAGTTGGCATATTTGAATTTGTATTATGGCGTTAGTTTAATTTATTCCCTCAGTCCCCAATATCACTAAATCCGGGTTTCTAAGTCCCCAATTCCAGTTGATTTTTAACTAACCTGTAATAATCGCCTTTAAGCGCAGTGAGTGCATGATGTGTCCCTTGCTCAATGATACGTCCTTTATCCAACACAATAATATTATCGGCATTACTTACCGTGCTTAGCCTGTGCGCTACAATGATAACGGTACGCCCTTCAAAAAATTGATGCAGATTATCCATGATCACTCTTTCATTATTGGAATCTAATGCATTAGTGGCCTCGTCAAAAAATATATAGTGCGGATCTTTATAAACAGCACGTGCAATCAGCATCCGCTGACGTTGCCCCTGGCTAATCCCATTTCCTTCCGAACCTATTTTGGTATTCAGCCCCAAAGGAAGACCATCAATAAAATCCTGAATATTGGCTATCTCTATAGCATGCCTCAGTTTAGCTTTATCCGGGTAGTCGTCGCCTACGGCAATGTTACGTTCTATCGTATCTGAAAAGATAAAACCATCCTGCATCACTACACCACAACCACTGCGCCATGTTTTAAAAGCAATATTACCAATCTGTTGACCACCAACTTTTATATCTCCGTTTTGAGGTTCATAAAAACGTAAAAGCAGTTTTAAGATAGTTGTTTTCCCACTCCCACTCATCCCCACTATAGCTGTGGTTTTACCCTGGGGAATAACCATATTTATATTTTCCAACACCGGCTCATTTCCGGCACCCGGATAACGGAAAGTAAGATTACTGATGGATAGGCTTTTGTTTTCGGGTAGGTTATGGCTCCATTCCTTATCTACAGGTTCCTCATCCTCCATCTGGTGAATTTCGTTCAAACGTTCCAAACTGATCTTGGCATCCTGGAATCCTTGAATAAAACCCAGCAATTGCTCAATGGGACTGCTTAGCTGACCAACAATGTATTGCACAGCAACCATAGCCCCAAGCGTAAGGTTTCCGTTAATCACCGCCTGCGCGCTTAAAAAAGTGATCAGTATATTTTTGCCTTCGTTAATAAAAGTTGCTCCACCTTGCTGATATTGATTAAGTGCCAGTGTTTTTACACTGAATTTAAATAACCTGGCCTGGATATGTTCCCATTCCCAGCGTTTCTGCTGCTCACAGTTATTCAGCTTAATTTCCTGCATACCGCTTATCAGCTGCACAATGCTACTTTGATTTTTGGCAGAAATTTCAAAACTTTTGTAATTAAGCGCCCTGCGTCGTTTTAAAAAAATCACAATCCATGCGGTATACAGGCCACTGCTGACCGCGAATACAAAAAATATCGTTGCATTGTAATAAGCCAATACTATCGAAAAAACCAATAGGTTGAACATGGAGAACAGCGTACTTAATGTGGAACCGGTTAAGAAACTTTCAATTCGTTTTTGGTCGCTCATGCGCTGCAGGATATCACCCGTCATTTTGGTATCAAAAAAACTCATAGGCAGTTTCATTAGTTTGATCAGGAAATCAGTGAGGATAGAAACGTTAACCCGGGTGCTGATATGCAACAGTATCCATGACCGTATAAAATCAACACTAACCCGGCCTATGATAAGTGCCGTTTGCGCAAAAAGTATAATATAAATGAAATTGAGGTTGCGGGTATTGATCCCTATATCAACTATGGATTGGGTTAAAAAAGGAGTAACAAGCTGCAATAAACTTCCAATACCCAGACCAAATAACAGTTGTATTACCAGTTGCCGATAAGTGATGAGATACCGCAGCAGGAACGACCAGCGAACTTCACTGCCTCTTTCATCTTCCTGCTCATAAAATTGTGGAGTGGGCGAAAGTAAAAGGGCGATTCCCTCCATGCTTTCTGTGTCACTTTGCCAATTGCGTTTAAAATCTTCTTCACTAAGAGTTATTAAACCGGCTGCCGGATCGGCTAAATAGTATTTGTGTTTTTTTATCTTGTACAGTACCACAAAATGATTCTGCCGCCAGTGTAAAATACAAGGTAGCTCTGCTTCTTTTAATTGTTCTGCGTTCAATTTAACTCCAATTGACCTGAAGCCAATTTTTTCTGACGCGTCGCTGATTCCCAGTAAAGACACACCCTCTTTGTTGATCTCGCAAAACCTCCTCAGGGTTTGAAGTTTAAAATTTCTTCCATAATATTTAGCGATCATCCGCAGGCAGGTTGGGCCGCAGTCCATTTGATCAGGTTGTTTATAAATGGGGAAAGACATGTTAAAATTGTTAAAACAGTTTGTGATCTCTTAGGCAACTCATAAATAAACCACTGCCAATTCAGGTTATGCCAGAATCAATAAAACTAAAAATATACAAAGCTTTATGTCAATCCAGTATTTTGTTACTTAAAAATAATATTCTAGCTTATAAAAATAGTTATATCCTTCAAAAAAGCAGCGAAGTATTAAATATTGTACAAGGGAATTTAAATTTATTATTGTGACGCTGTTTAGGTAATATTACTATTTTTTAATGAAACTTTATTTTTTCAGAGATAAAAATAAAGCTATTTAAATCAGATATTTTCCAAATAAAAAAGGCACTTTGTTATGGGTGCCTTTTTTATTTATCAGGTAATCCTTATTCATGTATCTGATCCATTAATGGATCAAAAGAAAAATGGAAGGTGATAAATGGTTGACGAACAAACCTATTTAAAACCGGTCCAGATTCATCACTTTATCCCAAGCCTTTACAAAGTCCTTTACAAACTTGTCCTGAGCATCGGTGCTTCCATATAGTTCGGCAACAGCCCTCAGCTCTGAGTTAGACCCTAACACAAGATCTGCACGGGTACCAGTCCATTTTACTGCACCTGTAGTACGATCGATACCTTCATAAAGCTCCTTGTCATTTGATACTGCTTTCCATGACGTATTCATATCCAACAGATTTACAAAGAAATCGTTGGTAAGCACTCCCGGGCGTGAGGTGAAAACACCATGTTTAGAACCATCAAAATTGATGTTCAGTGCCCGCAAACCACCTAACAATACGGTTAGCTCAGGCGCAGTCAATGTAAGCAGATGCGCTTTATCTATCAGTAATTCTTCTGTAGATACCGGCGCCTTGGTTTTGCGGTAATTGCGGAAGCCATCGGCAGCAGGTTCCAGGTAACCAAATGATTCTACATCGGTTTGTTCCTGAGAGGCGTCCGCACGACCAGGTTTAAATGGAACGGTAATATCATGACCTCCATCTTTAGCCGCTTTCTCAACGCCTGCATTACCAGCCAGTACAATCAGATCGGCCAGCGATACTTTTTTACCGCCCGCATTAAACTCTTTTTGAATCTCTTCCAATATGCCTAATACATGTTGTAATTGTGACGGGTTGTTCACCTGCCAGTATTTTTGAGGTGCCAGGCGGATACGTGCACCGTTGGCGCCACCACGTTTATCAGAACCACGGAAAGTAGAAGCAGAAGCCCATGCGGTAGAAACCAACTCTGCTATGCTTAGGCCTGATGCTAATATTTTTGCTTTTAAATCAGCGACATCACTTTCGGTTACCAGGGCATGGTCAACCGCAGGGATAGGATCCTGCCAAAGCAGTTCTTCCTGCGGTACATCCGGACCCAGGTAACGCTCGCGAGGGCCCATATCGCGGTGTGTTAGTTTATACCAGGCACGTGCAAAAGCATCGGCAAACTGATCCGGGTTTTCCAGAAAGCGCCTTGATATTTTTTCGTAAGCAGGGTCAAATCTTAAAGCCAGATCAGTAGTAAGCATGGCTGGTTTATGCTTTTTGGAGTTGTCATAGGCATCAGGGATAGTAGCTTCTGCATCTTTAGCTACCCATTGATGTGCACCAGCCGGGCTTTTTGTCAGTTGCCATTCAAACCCAAACAGATTTTCGAAAAAGTCATTGCTCCATTGGGTTGGTGTTTTTGTCCATATTACTTCCAGTCCACTGGTAATTGCATCAGCACCTTTACCCGAACCATAGCTGTTGCTCCAGCCAAAACCTTGAGCTTCGATACCCGCAGCTTCGGGCTCTTTACCCACGTTATCGGCAGATGCTGCACCATGGGTTTTGCCAAAACTGTGACCGCCGGCTATTAATGCCACCGTTTCTTCATCGTTCATGGCCATACGACCAAATGTATCACGGATATCTTTAGCTGCGGCAACAGGATCCGGATTACCATCCGGCCCTTCAGGGTTTACATAAATTAAACCCATTTGCACTGCTGCAAGCGGTTTTTCGAGGTTGCGAGAGTGAATATCGCCATCGGCATCATCGTCTGATACCAATACACCATGCCCCTCCTGCACCCCTGGTGAGCCATGCGCATAGCGCAAATCGCCGCCCAGCCAGGTAGTTTCAGAACCCCAATATACAGACTCATCCGCTTCCCATAGGTCTTCACGTCCTCCGGCAAAACCAAAGGTCTTAAATCCCATTGATTCCAATGCTATATTACCGGTAAGGATCATCAGATCCGCCCATGAAATTTTACGACCATATTTTTGTTTGATAGGCCAAAGCAGTCTGCGGGCTTTATCAAGGCTTACATTGTCTGGCCAGCTGTTCAATGGTGCAAAACGTTGCAATCCGGCACCTGCTCCTCCGCGCCCATCACCTACGCGGTAGGTTCCGGCGCTGTGCCATGCCATACGAATAAACAAACCGCCGTAGTGACCAAAGTCTGCCGGCCACCAGTCCTGCGAATCAGTCATGAGGGCATGAAGATCTTTTTTCACAGCTTCCAGGTCGAGGCTTTTAAAAGCTTCGGCATAGTTAAAATCATCATCCATAGGGTTTGATAGAGATGAGTTTTGGCGCAGGATATTCAACTTTAACTGGTTGGGCCACCAATTGTGATTCCGGGTACCGCCACCGCCAGCATTGTTTTTCATACTACCGTTATGAAACGGACATTTACTGATGTCATTTGATTCGCTTTCCATATTTATAAGTTTATGTATTGAAGACTTACTGATTGTACAGTGATATAAAATTAGGACATTAAAGAACACAATCACAATCGATTAATTCTATATCCAATAGTTAAAATTGATTAAGATTTTAAGCATAATCCCAAAACAGGAGGCTCATTTTGTTACAAAAGTGGGTTTACATGGTTTACACAATTTATGGTTAATATTGATTTATTTTACTGATAATCAATAAATTAAATTCATTTTCCATTCATATAGTGGGTTTACATGTAAACCCACTCAGGGTTAAATATTCGATATTATTTGAAATGGGATGTGCTAACGGAGCTTAATAAAGCTAAATTTTCAATCTAATATCATATTTAATCACTTTTATTTATAATCATTCTAAATAGTTATCTATATTTGTCCAAAATTAGCGTCCAGTGTCAGGCAATAACAAATACCCCCAAGTAGTTTTTCACTTAACTGAGCAATCTTTTCAGCAACTTTACAGGACGTATTGGAAAAAAGTTTTTGCTATTTGTTATCATACTTTGAGAGATGAAGACATTGCTGCAGAACTTTCTCAGGACATATTTGAATCATTATGGAAACGCAGAAACTCACTGCAGATCAATGTATCCATTGAACAATACATTTTCAGATCGGCTAAGCTCGAGGTATTTGAATATTGCCGTACCACATCAAACCGGCAAAAGCACCTGCAAAATGTTATTCAAAATCAGTCGACAGAAGGAACTTATACCGAAGACACACTGAACTATAACGAGCTATATAAAACTATCAATCGCCTCATTAACAGACTCCCCTATAAATCTCAGGAGGTTTACCGTTTAAGCCAGCAGCAAGGATTAGATAAAAAATCCATTGCTTCGGCTTTGCTTATATCAGAAAAAACCGTTGAATATCACCTCTATAAAGCATTGAATTTTCTCCGGGATAATTTAGCTGTTGACTAACTCAGTCACAGCCGGAATATTTAACTGTCCAAATTCTATCCCGCTCCCTCGGGGTCCTTTGCAGAGGACCCTGAGGCATCAGATTCACACAACCCGCATTCGACGATGTTTAACGCGCATGGCGAAGAGCCTCAGGGTCCTCTGCGAGAGCCCCCAAGGGGACATTGAATTTAGCTGTTGACTAAATAAACCGCAGGCTAAACCCTTAAACTTATTATCCATTTTCCTCACTGCTGATTTTTTCCAACTGATTATCTGCGATTTAAATATTATTTAGAATTAGTCTTAGGAAAAATAGCGATTTAATCGGCTATGTTACTGAATGCAACACGTAGCTTGCATTTAATTAAATGAAAATAGAAATAACGCAGGAATTATTAGAACGGTACCATCAGGGCAAATGCAGCACTGACGAACAGTTTGCAATTAAACAATGGCTGCAAAATATAGCAGAAAGTGATTTCACCATTTCTCCACCTGTAGATATACAAGGAATAGAGGATAAAACATGGACAGAACTATCAAGCAGAATATTTATTGAGGATGAACCCCGAAAAACAAACCGGACCTGGTTGCTCAAAGTAGCCGCAAGTATTGTTTTAATCACAGGCTTTTCGTTTTACATTTATCACCCTGCCAAAAAACATCAGGAAAAAGATAATAACCTCATTAGCTATCACGAAGTAAATGTTCCTAAAGGAAAAAAAGCTACCTGCACCTTGCCCGACGGAACAATTATTCAGCTCAACTCAGATAGCAAGCTACGGTATCCAGAAAAATTTACCGATACATCAAGAGTGGTTGAATTTGAAGGCGAAGCTTTTTTTACTGTAGCTAAGGACAAGAAACGTCCTTTTTCTATCAATAGCAAACAGGTGATTGTAAGGGTTTTAGGCACCCATTTTAACCTAAGGGCTTATCCCGAAGAAAATAAAACCGATGTGGTGGTTGAAGAAGGAAGAGTCATGTTTTCACCAAAAACTAAGAAAAGTTTTTTAATTCTCACAGCTAACCAGCAGGGTGTATATGATACTGATCAGTCATTAAAGCAGCAATCGGTATATGCCGCTGCTTATTATAGCTGGCGTAATAATCAATTGCAATTTAAAGATCTAAAGTTGAGCGACATAGCTTCAACTCTGGAACGCTGGTATAACGTGAAGGTGCTTATTAACAACAACCTGTTAAAAAATGAGCGTTATACCGGGCGGTTTAATAATCCTGATATAAAAAGTGTACTCAACAGCCTGGAGTTTGCGATAGGCCTTCATTATAAGATAACCGGAAACAATGTAACTATTTATTAAACAGATACCATTACTAAAGCCGATGTAGAAAAATATTAAAAATAAAAATTCCCGGTGTTTCGTCGCCAAACTACAACACCGGGATTTGTTCAACTAATCCTTAATTAATTAAACATTTAAACGAAAATATGAAACAGGTACATACTTACCTCAACAATTTAACTAAATATTCTTCAGGCTTTACCAATAAACGGCTAAATCTTTTCTATAAGACATTAATTATTATTGCTTTAACAGTTTTCAATACCACTCATTTATTTGCTCAACAAGATATACTGGACAAGCCAGTAACTATCAAATTAAGTAATATTACTTTGGCCGATGCACTGCTGGCTATTGGTGATAAAGCCTCTGTAAATATCTCCTACAGCAATACCAGGCTCGATGCCAAAAAGATAGTGAATGTAGATGCAACCAATCAACCCATCAAAAAAATATTACATGAACTGATGGGTGCTAACCTTAAATTAAAGGTAGAGGGTAAAGTGATCACTATTCAAACAACAGACAATAAACCGATAACTTCTATCAATTTAAATAATAACCTGAACGAGGTTGTAGTGGTTTCATCGCGCTCACCGCAGCATATCAGCGAAATACCTGGAACCGTTTGGGTTATCGATAGCACCAAACTGCAATCTCAGATCAAAGCAGGCGTACCATTGAAGGAAGCTTTGGGGATACTGATCCCAGGTCTTGATATTGGAAGCCAGGGGCGATCCAATTATGCCCAAAATATCCGTGGGCGTAATATATTGGTGATGATTGACGGTGTATCTATCAACAGTACCCGTAATACCAGCCGTCAGTTTGATGCCATTGACCCTTTCAATATCGAAAAGATTGAAGTACTATCCGGAGCGAGCTCGGTTTATGGCGGCGATGCTACCGGGGGGATCATCAACATCGTAACCAAAAAGTCCACTTCAGAGAAACTGGCTTTCCAGACCGAAGTAGGCGGGCGCAGCGGATTAGCACATGGCGACGATCATGACCTGCGGGTAGCGCAATCTATAGCTGGTGGTAATAGCTTTGTAAGGGGCCGTTTAGGCTTTGCTTATCAGCAAAATGGAGCCGCTTATGACGGCGACGGTCACCAGATTATTATAGATACCAAGCAAGGCGACTTACAATACAACCGCAGTATTGATCTGTTTGGTAATGTCGATTTTAAACTCAAACATAATCAAACCATCAGTTTAGATGCACAATATTACAACTCTAAGTACAACAGCAATCATGGCTTATTCTTAGGGAATAATCTGGCAGGGGCATTACCGGCCAATGCTAATAATAATGTACCTCCCGATCCGTCATTATTAGATGTACGCAAAGGATTTGATGCCGATGTGGTGCCGCGCAGTAAACGTATTTTTATTAATGGTCAATATCGCATTGCTAACATATTGGGTGGCCAGAGCTTCCAGTTCCAGGCCTTTGTACGGTCAGAAAAATTGGATTTCAGCCCTTCTTTCCCAGAAGGTATTGTTCAATCACGTGATCTTACCGTTGCGCCGGGAAATGTAAAACCTTTGCCCCTCGCTGCATCCCGCCAAAACACCGACGTGTATGGCTTTAAAGCAGTTTTAGCCAAACAATGGGACAAGGTAAAAGTAACCTACGGTGCCGATCTTGACCATGAAAAATTTGTAGGTACACAGGCCTTTTTTAATACCGACCTAAGCTATAGCTCCGGCGGGCTGATCAACAAAACAGCCAGTACCCTGGAGCGTTACCCGGGTAACCGTATACTGGGCATATCGGGCTTTGCACAGGCCAGCTGGGAAATTGTAGATAACCTTACACTTTCCGGAGGGATACGTCAGCAGCATATGAATGTAACGGTGGATGACTTTGTACGTTTTCAGCAGCAAGTATCTGTAAACTATGGCGTGGGTACCTCGGCAGATAAAATTCCTGGGGGTAAAAACGATTATAATGTAACCTTATTCAACGGTAGTCTGATTTATAAATTCAGCAATAAAGCACAAGTATGGGCAAACTACTCACAAGGCTTTTCGGTACCAGACCCCACCAAATACTACGGAACCGGCTCTTATGTACGCGATGGCGATAACTGGAAACTGGTTAACAGCATCAACGTAAAAGACGCCCCATTAAGCGGGATTAAAACCAACCAATATGAAATTGGAGGCAGATTGAGCGACGACAATGGTTTTAAAGGCCAGATAGCGGGTTTTTATTCCGTATCAGACAAAGCCATCCTTATCAATACCAGCAATTTTACCATATCCGTTACCGATCAAAAAGTACGCAACTATGGCTTTGAGGGCGAACTAAGCTACAGTCAGCAGCCAAAAGGTTTAATAGTGGGAGTTTCCGGTCAGTTCATTATTTCGGATATCAAAACCGATAAAGGATATCAGCGCAATTCTATCATAACCACCAATCCATCCAAGTTTGTGAGTTTCGCGGGCTGGCAAAGTCAGGACTTTTCGGTGAGGTTACAAGCCGTGCGCTCGCTTGACCTGAAAGATTACCAAAACCTGGAACTCAAAGGCTTTACCACGTTTGACCTGGTGGGTAACGTGAAATTACCATTAGGTACTTTATCTGCAGGTATCCAAAATCTTTGGGATAAGCAGTATCTGACCTTTTGGGGACAGCGCTCTGTACTGTTTTACGGCGCTCCGGCCAAACTGTATCAATACTACGGTCGCGGCAGAACATTTTCTTTAACCTATACCATCAGTTATTAAAAAAGTATTTAATCAGTATCAAGTAGCTAGTATCAAGTATCAAGACATTAATCATCAATCCGGATTAAAAGAGACCGATGTTACCCATCAGAGAACCATACTTCTTGATACTTGATACTAGCTACTTGATACTAAAATCTTAATTAAAAACATCGATACCTATGATAACACCATCCAACACCCCCCATCAGGATGAGGCCCTATTAGAAGCCTTAAGTACTGATACCTCTTTTGAAGATATATTTTACGAAGGCTCATCGCAGGAATATCTGAAGGCCATGAGCCTGGCCAGCCAGTCGGTAGTTAATTTTTTGCATGATAATAAAAAGCCTTTCAGCGGTGTAACAGCAGCACAATTACGCCCGCAGTTTGAATCTGTCGACCTCAGCACTCCTCTGCCAGATTATGAAAGCCTGATGAGCGAGGTGGAATCACTGTATACCAAACATGCGGTTACTTTTCATCACCCTAAATATGTGGCGCATTTAAACTGCCCTGTGGTGATACCAGCTATAGCTGCCGAAGTATTGATCAGCGCTATCAACTCCTCGCTGGATACCTGGGATCAAAGTGCCGGAGGTACGTTGATAGAGCAAAAAATGATCGAATGGACCTGCAACGAAATTGGCTTTGACAAAAATGCCGACGGTGTGTTTACCAGTGGTGGTTCGCAAAGTAACATGATGGGTTTGCTACTGGCCCGTGATCACTATTCCATAGAACATCTTAAACATAACATCAAACAAAATGGGCTGCCACCCGAAGCATCACGCTTCCGGATCTTTGTTTCCGAAGCCGGGCATTTCAGCATCCAGAAAAATGCCGCGATACTAGGACTGGGCGAAAAGGCTGTAGTAAAAGTAAAAGCCGATCGTACCTTCCGGATGAATACTGTTTTACTGGAAGATGCTATACAACGTGAATTAAAACAAGGCAATATACCTATAGCTGTTGTAGCCACCGCCGGCACAACCGATTTTGGTAACCTCGATCCGCTGGAAGCCATAGGAAACATAGCTGCCAAATACAAACTATGGTATCATGTTGATGCCGCGTATGGCTGCGGTTTGTTATTGAGCAACAAACACCGGTATTTATTAAACGGAATAGAAATGGCCAATTCTGTTACAGCCGATTATCACAAAGCCTTTTTTCAGCCAGTTAGCAGCAGCGCATTTTTGGTAAACCATAAGCGGTATTTTGGACTGATAACCCACTACGCTGATTACCTGAACCCTAAGGATCAGCATTCGGACGAGATCCCGAACCAGGTAAACAAATCTATTCAAACCACCCGCCGTTTTGACGCCCTTAAGCTTTGGTTCACCCTCCGTATTATGGGTAAAGAAAAATTGGGCTGCTACATAGAAAAGATCATCGAAACGGCCGAAAATGTGGCGCATATCATCAGTACAGATCGTGATTTTGATCTGTTGAATTACTCCGATCTATCGGCATTGGTTTTCCGGTATAACCCTTCAGTTTTACATACCGCTAATCTCACCCAGATGAACCAATACATAAAAGCACAGCTTTTAAAACATGGCGACGCGCTGGTGGCCGGCACCAAGGTTCATGGGGAGTTTTATCTCAAATTCACGCTGCTAAATCCGCTTACAACTACCGATCATATTAAAAACATTTTATTAAACATTAAAAAACATGGAAACGAATTCATTAAGTTTAATTAACCTTAGGGAAGAGGCTGAACAGGTAAATTACACCGCTATGCTCAACAGTTATCTGCGTGAGTTTAGCAATTGGAGCCGTTACCTGGGCGTTCCCAAATATGACGAGGCATTAGCCGCTCATTTCCGCTCAACCGGGTATGATTTGCATATCCATATTGATTTTTCTTCTATTGGGCTGGAAGTATATGCCCCACTAAGCTATTATTCAGAAAGCGGCAGGCATATATTCCATTTCCCAATTGTAAAACGCGACCTACTAACAGATGAGATTACCGAACTAAGTCCTGTTGATATGATCGGTTTGATAGTTCAATATGCGCAGGAGCAATATCCGGAAATAGCAGCCGATATTACCCAAAACCGCCTGTTGAACAGCATCGAAAACCTGGAAAAATACCTGGAAAACTTTATCAAACACGATTTGAATGCCAATGATGTGGAGATGGGTTTTATCCGGGCCGAGCAATCCCTTATTTTAGGGCACAGCGTACACCCGCTACCCAAATCAAAACAGGGGTTTAATGATGACGACCTGTTTAAATACTCACCAGAAACAGCAGGGCGTTTCCAGCTCCATTATTTTTTGATAGATGCTACACATGTCATTCAAAAAACAGCCGATGATATTTTGCCATCGGTTCAATTAAAAAATGAACTATTAACCCTTGCTGCCAACGATGCCCGGGTGATGGAGTTATTAAATACTCACCCTACGTTCATCGTGGTGCCTATGCACCCGTGGGAGGCTAATTATCTGTTACAACAGGATGATGTTTTAGCTTTACAGCAAGATGGTAAGCTGTTTAGTTTGGGTGACTGGGGAGCTGAGTTTACACCAACATCTTCGGTACGTACCGTTTATAACGAGGAGTGCGACTGGATGTTCAAGTTCTCTTTACATGTAAAAATCACCAACTCTGAGCGCATCAATTTGTATCCTGAGTTACATCGGGGTTACGATATTTCGCGCCTGCTAAAAACTCCCTGGGGACAGAACTTACAGAAAGATTTCCCGGAAATTGATTTTATTGTCGACCCTGCATTTATAGCAGTTACCGATAATAACGGAGAGGTGATCAGTGGCTTTAATATCAGCATCCGTCGCAATCCGTTTAAAAATGATGCACAGCATAAAAATGTAACCCTCATAGCTGCTCTTTGCCAGGACAGCATTTTGGGCGAACCATCAAGGCTCACCAATATTATTACAACCGCGGCTCAAAAATTAAACAAACCGGTAAATCGTGTGGCCGAAGATTGGTTTAAGCAATACCTGCATATCTGTATCAGGCCGATGGTTTCTATTTTAAACAAGTATGGTTTGGCCTGTGAATTTCACCAGCAGAATGTAATGGTAGAGCTGGACAAGAACCTCTTCCCGGCAAAACTGTATTTCAGGGATAACCAGGGATTCTTCTTCCGCACGGGTAAGGCTGATGATATTTTGGCTGCCATCCCGGGTATTGCCGATGAAAGTAAGTCGATCATCGACGAAGATTATATCGCCCCAAAATACACCTATTACCTCATGATGAATAATCTGCTGGGTGTAGTAAATGCGTTTGGCGTGAATGGACTGGCCGATGAAAAACGACTACTGGACATTGTTTATAAAGAGCTGAAAAGCCTGGAAGCGATAGATGAGACCGATCTGGTGAGCTATATCATCAACAGTCGCGATTGGAGCGTGAAAGGCAACCTGCTTACCAGTCTGCATAATATGAACGAGGCAAATGTTTCTTTAGAGTATCCGGCAGTTTATGTGGATCACCCAAACCCGCTTAACAAGTTTTTCTTCTGCAAAAATCTCATCAAGCCTGAGCAGAAGGGCATTGTTTACAGTCGTTATTTCCCGAAAGAAGATGTAACGCTAAGCATCCGTCCTTTTGATATTGACCGCGATCTGGAAATGGTACACGACTGGTTTAACCAGGAACAAGCCAAACCTGTTTGGAAAATGGATGGCCCAATACGCGGACTGGAATTGTTTTACAGAACCATCATCCCTGGCGATGCCACGCATAGCTTTATTGGTGAAGTAAACGGCGTGCCCAACTTCACTTTTGAACCTTACTGGCCTGCCCGCGACCTGGTTGGCGCTTATTACGAATGTCTGCCGACAGATTATGGCACCCACTTACTGGTGGCCCCGGCAGAAAAGGAAAAAAAATTTGCCTATCAATCGTTGCAAGTAGCCTTGGACTACCTGTTTGCCCAGCCCGAAGTTGGTAAATGTATAGGCGAAGCAGCCGTAGAATCAAGAGCGATGCGCGCGCTGGCCAATAGAATTGGTTACCAGCAACAAAGGGTGATACATATGCCGCACAAAAGCGCCAATCTTACCTTTTTATATCGCGAATGGTACTGGGAAAAGAATCCCGGCACAAAGGAAATTAAAATAGAACTGTAGAAGAGAGAATCAAGAGATAAGAGTCAAGAAACAAGATATATAAAGCAGTCTTAGTTTCTGGCTCTTGTTTTTGGGTTCTAATAAAAAAGCACAATTGAAAACTAAAAAAATATACAATCTCATCGGCATAGGTATTGGCCCTTTTAATTTGGGACTTGCCGCGTTAACAGAGCCGATAGACGAACTCACTACCCTTTTTCTGGATCGTTCACCTGCTTTCGACTGGCATCCGGGTTTAATGCTCAGTAATGCTACTTTACAGGTCCCCTTTATGGCCGACCTGGTGACTATGGCCGATCCAACCAGCCGGTACAGTTTCCTTAACTTTTTAAAGGCAACCAACCGGCTGTACAAATTTTTTATCCGCGAAAACTTTTTTATCCTGCGTAAGGAATATAATGTTTATTGCAAATGGGTAGCTGCGCAATTATCCAGCTGCCTGTTTTCCAGATCGGTTGAAGCGGTGGAATACATTGATACGGCAAAACATTATAAAATTAAGGTCACTAATAGTTTAACTAATCAACCCGAGGTTTACTACGCCGAAAAAATAGTGTTAGGTACCGGTACAGAGCCCCGCTTTCCGGATTTTATGAAGGATATGGAAGCGTCAAACGTATTGCATACTTCCAATTATCTATATAAAAAAGCCGATGTATTGAAAGGCAAGTCGGTAGCTGTAATTGGTTCGGGGCAAAGTGCTGCCGAAGTTTTCCAGGATTTGCTGCCCCACACCGAAGATGGTTTACAACTCAGTTGGTTTAGTCGCCCTGATCGATTTTTTCCGATGGAATATGCGAAACTGACACTGGAGCTTACCTCGCCCGAGTATGTGGATTATTTTCATAACATGCCCGCAGAAAAGCGAAAAGCGGTACTGGCCAAACAACCACCATTGTACAAGGGCATCAACTTTGACCTCATCAACCAGATATTTGATACTTTATATGAAATGAGTGTTGATGATACGCCATTAAATGTACAGTTGCGCCCCAATTCGCAGCTGGATAGTATCAAAGTGAATCCCGATGGTTCTAACGAGTTGCAGTTTACACATGTACAACAGCAGCAAGCGTTTACACACCAGGCCGATTATGTGATACTGGCTACAGGATATAAATATAATACCCCGGCATTTATCAAGGGCATTCAGCAACGTATTGATGTTAACGAAGATGGTCTTTTTGATGTGAAACGGAACTACAGTATTGACATCAGTGGCGATGAGATCTTTGTACAAAATGCCGAATTACATACTCACGGCTTTGTAACCCCCGATCTGGGAATGGGTGCCTACCGCAATTCGTGCATTATTAACCAAATTACCGGCCGGGAAATTTACAAAGTAGAAGAGCGGATTGCCTTTCAACAATTTAGTGTTTAATTCATTGATAATTTAGGAGACACATGTAATGTGTCTCTACAAAAAATAAATGTAGAGACGCATCACATGCGTCTTATTAATCTATATGGATAACCGTAAAGATTTCATACTCTCCATGAACCTGCGAAAGGTCATGTGGCAAACTTCGTGGCCAGCCGTAGCCGCTATTGTGTTATATGGTCTGAATAATTTTCTGGATGCTTTGCTCGTTGGCCGTTTGGTTGGCCCGCAAGCATTGGCCGCTGTTGGCTTGGCCTACCCCCTGTCGCAAATTGTGATGGGCTTTGGCCGGTTGATAGGCACAGGGGCTTCGGCGGCGCTCAGCATTTGGTTGGGTGCTAATGATTCCACAAAGCTCAAACAGCTGTTCGGGAATTTGAATGTACTATCCGTCGTTTGCGCCGCCCTTTTCGCTATCCCTGCCTATTTGTTCGCCGAAAACCTACTCGCATTGATGGGTGCTAAAGGCGAACTAATTGCCATATCAGCCAGCTATTTCAGGGTGACGCTGATAGGTTCGGTATTCTGGATTCACGGGTTTTCTGTCAATATGCTCATCCGGGGTGAAGGAAAAATGAAAACCGCCGCCTGTATGATAGGTATCGGGTTGCTGATCGACATTATATTAAAACCTATTTTTATCCTCATGCTGCACGGCGGTGTAGCCGGAGCGGCCTGGGCAACCAATACAGCCATGGTTATCTATTCGGCTATGGGACTCATTTACTTTGCCCGCAATAAAAGCATCTTCCGCAATGAATGGTATTCCTTAAAACCGACTAAAGCAGTAGCCAAAAAAATAATAACGCTGGGCTTTCCCGAAATGCTGTTCTCCATCATGTCGGTCATACAAAGCATGCTGATATTACAGGCCATTTCCAGGTACGGCACCCAGCAGGATCTGCTTTTTTATACCATTGTAAATCGCTTTTACTTGCTTTTGCTTACACCGCTATTTGGCCTGATGCGGGGCCTGCAACCTGTGGCTGGTATAAACTATGGTGCTGGGAATATGCTAAGAGCAAAAAAATCACTGCTCATCGCCATCACTGCCGGCATTGTGATCATTTTGCCCTTTTGGATCGTTGCGCTGTTTTTTCCTAATGTATTGTGGGCATGGATGGTTCCACACGTGGTTTTATCAGCCGTACATATTTTAAATCTGCGTATTTATTTGTCGGTTTTGCCATTTTTACCCGTTATTGTAATGACTTTGGCTTATTTCCCGGCAATTAACCAGGCCAAAAAGGCCAGTCAGTTGGCGATGCTCAGACAATTGTTTTTTTATCTTCCGGCAACACTGATACTTCCCATGTTTTTTGGGGTTAACAGTATCTTTTGGGGTAGCGCGGTAATTGAGCTCCTGGTTATATTTATTACACTTTGGATGCTGAACAGGCCGGTATTGAAATTAAGAGCAAAACCAATCTGAGAAACTGTCTGAATTTCATCGTCTCTACATAAAAATAATTTAACCCAATCGCTTATTCACCTCATCCCAGTTAACCACATTCCACCAGTTAGCGATGTACTCATTACGTTTATTCTGATATTTTAAGTAGTAGGCATGCTCCCAAACATCCAAAGCCAACAATGGTGTTCCTTTAACTTCTGCTCTATCAAATAAAGGATTATCCTGGTTAGCTGTAGAGGTTATTTTTAAAGTCCCGTTGTCATTAACCAGCCATGCCCAGCCCGAACCAAAACGGGTTAAAGCGGCCTGGGTAAATAGCTCTTTAAACTTATCTGTACCACCAAATGCACTGGTAATAGCATCCTTAACCTTTCCATCAGGTCCGCTGCTGGTGCCCGGTTTTAAGCTGGCCCAAAAGAAGTTATGATTCCAGGCGCCGCCGCCATTATTTCTGGCTTTAGCCGATAGTTTGGACGCATTATCAAAAAATTCCTTCTCTGTGGTATAATTGAGCTTTTCGGCAACAATAGCGTCGTTTACGTTTTTGATATAGGCGGTATGGTGTTTGGTATAATGAATCTCCATAGTGAGTGCGTCTATATTAGGCTCCAGGGCACTGTAGCTAAACCCTAAAGGGGCTTGTACAAATTTCAAGGGACTATCTACATTTGCTTTGGCATCATGATCCTGGTTAGCGGCTAAGGCTGATGCACTATCTAAAATTATCGGGCCTCCTACTGCAACTGCTACAGTTACTTTAAATGAATCTTCAATGAATTTTCTACGGCTACTGGTTTTCATAACAATGATATTTGATTAGCACTAAATTAGTTATCTAATTTACCCTTAATATGATAATTTGCAGATTAAAATTAAGGGAATCAAACACACTTTACAAACCGCTGATGATCCGGATACCGGATACAAATGCAGCGCGTTCTTCATCCTGAGCTTTATTACAAAAGCCAGTCAATCTATTAGAGCCGGATCAAATGCTCAACTGTCCGTATTATCCACACAAACGTTTGTTTTTTATTTGATAAAGCACGCTCGTTACATCCCCCATTAATTTTGCGGTGGAAAATTATAAGGCATCCATTGCGGATAAACGGACAGTTCTTTATTTACATTATCGCTAATGGTTACACCCCAGGTATTCCAAAACGGTGCAAGGTTTCTTTTTACAATGTTGGAGTAGGTTTTTACCCATAAATCACGTTTCTGCTGATCGTTTAAATCACCTATGTTGGGGCCAATTTTTTGGTATTCTCTAAAAAAAGCTTTAAAGCTTTCCCAACCAAAACCCTCCTGCATCTGGCGAAACATGATCAAACCCAAAAATGGGTCGTTTTTCCATTTCTCGTAATTAGCTCCCTCCGCAAAATACTTTTTCATTTGCTTTTGTGTATTGGCATTTGAAATTGCGTTATGTGCATTGTCTCGCCCACCCATCAACCGGTCAAACATGTACAACGAAAAAAAGTTGTTACTTACCTCGGTTGTACCGCCAAATACCCAGTTCAGGTTTTGCATATTGTGGCCTATTTCGTGGAAGAAGCCCCAATTGGCTCCACCACCGCTGGGTTTCATCAAAAGCTCGGGGTTGGCCATAATTTCGTTGGATAACATATGTTTTGAAGGAGAGTGATGTATCATTATTGGATAACCACTGTGCATATAACCACCGCCAATATGCTCATCGGGTACTAAACGCTGCGCTCTGTAAAATGGCAAAGGCATTTGGGCCAGGTCCATTTCGCCCCCAATAATCAGGTCCCAAAGCTTCATTACTTCCTGTGGGTTTTTAATGGTTTGCAAAACACTATCGGGCAAGGTTAAAATTACGTTTTCGGTAGCCATCTCGCCCCAGGGCGCTTTGTTATTTTTGAGTTGGTTCTCCCAGTCACTTGGTGAGGTTTTACCCAATACAAAAAGCGGGGCAGTTACAGCATGACTAATTTTAAGATCAATTTTTCTGCTCTGGCTTTTCGGGTTTAGGTTAATATAAATCAACCCGCCAAAAGGCGAAGCCAACCTGTTTACACCAACCACCAATTTCTGCGTCTTGGTAATGATGGGCATACGGCGCCAATCCTCCGTGCCTGCTACCCACTCATTCAGCCTATCGGTATGGGCACCAATTTGCGCCTCCAAATCATCAGTATTGGTGTTTTTAGGTACGTCTATCTCTATATATTGCCCTGCTACGGCATACAAGCCGGTGCTGTACATAATATCATGATCATAACCCGAATAGCCTAAAGTGGATACAATACCTACCAGACTATCGGCTATTTTTTTGTGCTGGATACTTACAGTTTGGCTTATCAATTGATAGCCTGGCTTTACCGCACCCGGAAAGATGGCTGATGAGGGTTGTGCCTTGACATTTTTATAATTGGTGCTTTTTAATACTTCATCGCTCCATTTGGCTATTGCCTTTCTAAAATCGGTATCTTTCTTAGAAAGGGTTTGTTGTGGAGAAATAAGAACCGTTGCCGGATCTTTTTTGGGAGTTTGAGCAAATGTGGCAAGCCCGGAGGCTAAAAATACAATGGTAAATAATTTCTTCATGAATTGGTTGTATATAGCTAGTGATAAATTATTGTTTAGTATAAAGTTATTGCTGATCATGTTAGCAATAACATTGGTTTTTTCAGGTATCCTAAATATATGCGTACAGATGGTCGCCATCGTAATAAAACACCGCACAAACGTTTGATAAGTTATTCGAATTAAATTCTCTTAATTTAAACAAGGCTTAACTTAATATCATTTACTAAATATATTTATGAACTTTGCCACATGGCCGGAATGTAATTAACCATTGATTTTCAAATAGTTAAAAACATAAAGTAACAAATAAGTAACATCACCAGTAAGATAAAGTACCATAAATCACGCTAAAGTAGCCCTATGTATAACCCGTATTCGCCCAAATCAAGCATAATCATGGTTTCCGCAGGTTCCTGCTCAAAGGATTAACAAAAACCGAAGTCGAAATCGGCTTACTTTCCATCGGACATAACCTCAGAAAATAGGAAGCGTAAGCAAAACTTCGCTTTTTTCGCTAAAATCCTGCTCAAATAGAAAAATCCCCCGACAATCTACCATTACAAACTTTGTTCCTAGTGGGGCTATTAAATGCTTTTTAAACAAAAACCGTCTCATAAACTAGTTATGAGACGGCCTTCTCTTTTATCTCCAGTGACCTGGAACCCAAATTGAGCCGCGACGTGTGTTTCGCCAATGCCCTCTAACATAGAAAGCCCCCGGTCGAGGCGGCGCTGTCCAATAACCACCATGCCAAACATATCTGCCACCACTTAGCTGCCAGTCTTCATCTACCCAAACGTGGCGGGGCGACGGCGCGGGCGGCCGATTAATAACTACGGCAGGTCTTGCAGGACGAACTCTGACGATGATTTGACCAAAACTTTTGTTTCCGCCTAATGTTAGGACGGATAACAATATTAGAAAACTTGCTATTTTTTTCATAAAAATGTATTGAGAATGCGAATCAAGGGTTAAAAGACAAGATAAATAAAAGCGGCAGCAATTTTACCAAAAACATGAATAAGCAAACCCTTTGTTGATCTGACCTTATTGGCTCTCTGTATATCCGTTTTTGTTATCAGCCAGTTAAATAGGGACTCAATAGGCTGCCTAATGGTAGAGACAGCAGTGGAGAACAGATCATTTGCAGCTTTATCTCTTTGTTTGATTACCTCGGGTTGTCCTTTTATCCCCTTAACAGGTGTAAGCATGATAGAATTGGTATTTATAGCTAAATCTTTAAAGAATTCCGCATCATTGTAAATTTTATCCCCAAAGAAAGTGCGGTTGTTTATATTGCTCCAATCTTGCCTGAAAACATTTAAATCATTCTCGGATGCCGGAGTGATTACTACATGTTCGGGAAAAGGCAAGCGTTTTGGGCCGTGAAAGGCCAGGGCATGTAACTTAAGCCCATAGTAAAACATGGATTTAGTAGAGCAATACCCTTTGTCCGTGATTTCAGTGGCTACTTTAGCGCTGCGCTTTCCTGAGCAGGTAATAATAGGCATAGAATCGAGTAAGCTTATAGCAGTGTCACATTCCGGTGGTATAAAAGTCGAAAAGGAATGAGCAGCTACAGCTTTAAACGCCTCACTAAGCCTGTTTAACCTGTTATTAAAAGCTTTGTAAGAAGGCAACGCAGGAAACCAGGAACGCAGGTACTGGTCAGCAAAAGCATAGACCTGCGATACACTGAAACGTTGCTCCTGCTGAACAGTAAAAAGATATAATGTCATAATTTCCTGATCTGTAAAGTCGGGTTTGTCGTTATTGGTGTATCTTTGAGATAGGTGTTTGAGTTCGTCGCTGTGTAACTTGCATATATACAGGTATATAGCGATTAGTTTGAGTGCCTTAGCCTTGGGAATCATTCTTAAAGTTCGATGTGGTAATCTTCTTTAAGATACTGATTTTCAAGGCTTTAACCAAATATATTCGTCGCTAAATCGCTCACAATCAACGATTTATCTCCTGAAGTTATCAACATATTTCGACTCTTGATTCGCATTGAGATTTAATAAATATATTAACGATAATGACCCGGAACCCAATGCCTGCCACCGTAAGGACCCACATCATAGTGACCGGGAATCCATCCGGGTCCACGCCTGACTACACAGGAACTAAAGCTGAATGCGATTACAAAGAGTAAAAGCAGATATTTCATTATTTTCATTTTGATAGGTGTATGATTAAACAATTAATTAATTGACAGCTGCATTGTGTTTTTTATTGTAAATTGTTCGGCTATCCCGGCTTTCTTGATGGCGGATCATGCTCCTTTCCCTTGGGCCGACTTTTCCGTTTGCTCTTGCAATTCTTTTTTCTGCGTTAATATTTCGTTCATTATTTCTCAGCGTATGTGCCTCATGATGGGTCAATTCACCGCTTCTTACACCTTGATTAATCCTTGCTTTTTGGTTTTTCTCCCGGTGATTGATCAATGGTGTCCTGGTCTGTGCGTTGGATACACTGGTCACTGCCAGCATGGCAACAAATAAACCACCAACAATTGATTTCTTTTTCATAGATATTATTTAGTTGTTATTAATTCATTTTCTAGCGGTGGTTAGTCCGCCTGTTTTCCATTTCTACTGTGTTTTGCCTTTTTTAATTCTTTCCATTTAAGGTATGTTGCTTCTTGATCAGCAGAGAGTATTTTTTCCATCCTGCCGTCAGTCTGGGCAATAATTTGCCGTTTTGTTAGCCGCCGGTTTCTCTTTTCTGCTTGCCTGTTAGCTTTAAGGCTATCTATGCGAACAGCTTGCTCCAACATTATTACTTTTACTTTTCTGGCTTGTTCTTTATTAAGCGACAATTGTTTTTGAAGTAAAAGAGTCTTATGTTCAGCCCTCTGATTGGGTGTTTTTTGCATTTGCTGCGCACACGCTACGTTCATAATTGAAATAAATCCACACAGTATGATTAGCTTTTTCATCTTTAAAATTGATCGATAAATACATCCTTATACAATGCATCGTATCTTATATAAGTGTTAAACTCAATATTCAATTAAAGGTTTAATCTTTTTCAAAATATACCTTGCTATAAAGGGTATGTAATCATTTTAGGGCTATATTTGCCTAAAAAAAAGTATGTATTCTAAAGAGCTGCTAAAGGGTACAATTGAGATTATTATCTTGAAACTACTGTCGGAAAACGTTAAGATGTATGGGTATGAGATCACCCAAACGGTGAAAGAACTTACCGCTAATAAAATTCAGATCAGTGAGGGTGCGATGTATTCGTCTCTCCACAAATTGGAAGCGACTGGGGTTTTGGAAACAGAATCTGTAATGGTAGGCAAAAGGCCGAGGGTATATTACCGGCTGACGAAAAGCGGCGCTGCCGTAGCAACCGAAAAGATCGCTGAACTGGCATCTTTCATCAAATCGCTAAATGATGTAATTGATTTTAACGTAAATATCGCATGAAGCGAGAATTAACGGAATTTGAGTATGACCAGATAATAGGTTATTTGAAACATTCTGGAGTAATTGAAGACAAATTAATCAAAGAGATGGCCGACCACCTGGCAATCCTGACAGAATTATATCTCGGTGAAGGAAGTGATTTTGAAACTTCATTTGAGCGGGCGAAGCAAGACGTCAAGCAAAAAGATCTGCTTGAAATTAGTGAAAACACTGAAGGATTCAAAGGATATCCAAAATTCCTCGGCAAAAAGTTCTTGGTATCATTTGCAGTCATGATATTAACTGTTTTCATCTTCCGCTTGCTTATGAAATATCAGCATATACCCAAACATAGGCTGGTTATTGTAATATCCAGACGGTTGATCAGCTTCGCACTTTTACCTTTGTTATTGCTTTATAATCTGACGATATCTGCTAACAAAGCCAAACAGGTGCTTCAGTTTGTTTTCCAGTTTTCATTATTTCAGACGATTGCGGAATATCTGATTAAACAGAAAATAAGTATTATTTTTCTAAGTTCAAGTGTAGTATTTGGATTAATCTGGCTGTTTGTATTTCTTATCGTTCCCTTGATAAGAGACAAGAGAATTACAAAGGTTAAGAAAGGCATTTAGACTAAGCCAAATGCATTACGGCATATAAAGCCGCAACTGATATGATGATCCAAAGAACAACGCCCTGGAATAATGGTTTAAAACCAACCGACAAGATCACTTTCCTGGATAAGCCTGCACCGATCAGAAACAAGGTAAGGGTTAACCCGGCCTTAGCAATGGAGATCATGTAGGGGCTGATAATTTTAGTAGCTGGGATATAAGTATTGGCTATCATAGCCAGTATAAATAAGCCTATGAAATAGGGGATGCTGATCTTTTTTGATTTGTTTTTGAAAATGAAGGTCGACATAAAAGCAACCGGGATGATCCACAAAGCTCGGGCTAATTTTACAGTGGTAGCCACTTCTAAGGCATGAGCACCGTATTTGCTTGCAGCACCTACCACTGAACTGGTATCGTGGATTGCGATAGCACACCACAAGCCGAATTGAGTTTGAGACAGATTAAAGTGATGCCCTATAATAGGAAATATCACCAATGCTATGGAGTTAAGGATAAATACACATCCTAAGGCTACAGATATTTGTTTTTCATCAGCTTTGATCACTGGTGAAATAGCCGCGATAGCGCTTCCACCACAAATAGCTGTACCTGCTGAAATAAGATAAGAGGTTTTCTTTTCAATATTTAACCACTTGCCCATGAAATAACCAAATACTAAGGTCCCGGTTATTGAAGCGATGGTAAATAAAATTCCTTCTTTACCCGCTTGCATGGCGCTATGTACATTCATCCCAAAACCCAGGCCTACAACAGCTATTTTTAATAATAAGTTAACAGCTTTATGATTTAAGTCAATGTAAGGATGACCTGTAAATTGTGCGATAACGATGCCTATTAATAAAGCTATTGCGGGGCTTGCAAAAGGTGAAAGGCAAAAGATGACACATATAAAAAATAATATCTTTTGAGCATTGGTGCCAATATTAAATAGTAGGCCGGTCGATGGTATTGTTGATTGTTGGGTATTCATATTCGTTGTTTTGATACCCAAAGATCAATCAATTTTACCCGGCGTTTTTATCATAAAATAGTATGCTCAATAACAAAAGGTTATTGATTCTTTTGAAATACACAAAAGATAAACTGCTGTAAGGTTTGAAATGGAGTTGTATGATCCTTAATGAAACAATTTATCTTTTTAAAATACCGGCTAAAAAGCCTGGTAAGTGTAAGCTCCGAATATTGCTGTACCGGCAAATTACTGCACTTTTCGGGGCCTTTTACGGAAAATGTACCGAGCACTAAATAACCGTCATCCTTTAAGTTCTTGTTTACGGTATATAAATATAGCTGCTGATCCTGCGGGTCGGTCAGGAAATGAAAAGTTGCCCTGTCATGCCAGACGTCAAATTTTTCCGTTCCGTTAAATAAGAGCATATCGCTTACTATCCATTTAATTAAAACGGCTTTTGGGCCTAAACGGAATTTAGCACGTTCAATCGCTGCTGATGATATGTCGAGCACTGAAATATTGGTATAGCCCAATGCTAATAAATGATCGGCTAATAAACTGTCACCCCCGCCGATGTCAATGATCGCGGCATCTGTAGACAAGCCTAATTCTTCTATGATCTTAACCGAAGTTTCAGGTATCGGCTCAAACCAGCTGACTTCCAAAAGTTGTTTGGTTTGATAAACATTTTCCCAATGATCTTTTCTTTCCATGACTAACGGGACAGTTTTAATAAATAATCTGCAAATTTTGCACTACTATAATCACCTGCTCCTTCATGATGAAATACCAACTGCCCTTTTTTATCAAAGATAACGGTAATAGGAATTGAGCCACTCAATAAATTCTCCGGTATCTCGCTGTTGGCCTCGTAAAGGGGAAGGGTGAATTGATGCTTATTCATAAATGGCACTGATTTATTAAAGTCATGATCTGCATCTACCATGATAAAAACAATATTTTTATTGTGCTGCAGTTTTTCATAGAGCTCATTAACAGATGGCATTTCCGCTATACAGGGCGGGCACCATGTCGCCCAAAAATTTATAAATATGACCTTGCCTTTTTGATCGCTTAGGTTTAGTATTTGCCCGTTGGTATTTTGAAAAGTGATATTTGGCAAACTGGTATTATTAGTGGTTTTTATCGGCTGCGATATATCGGGTTGAAATAAACCGACCTGCATTAAACCGCGAATCAGTAAAGCCTTGGCAGAGGGGTTGAAAAAAACGATGAGTACCAATACAATGAAAACTCCATTCAGCATATTTGCAACGGTCAGCCTTTTACGAATGGATGATATACTCATGTTTATAAAAATGCTTTTATAGATTCACCAAGGTCATATACTTTTGTTTTATCGCCAAAAGCATTATTAATGATACTGCTGCCAGCCGCGCTGCGATAGCCACCAGCGCAATGTACAATTATGGGTTTATTAAAGGGTATTTCCGAAACTCTTTCCCTTAATTCGGGAAGCGGTATAGGAATGGCATTTTTAAAAACCGGGTGTTCCATCACTTCTCCACTATTCCTGATGTCAACAATGGTATATTCCGTTTGATTCGTTGAAAACCTATCTATGTTAATAGCATCCATTATTGCTGTTCCTGCCTGAAAAACAAATGCCCGTTCAATAAAATGCTCATAGCCAATCTTCGCGCAGCGCAAGATCAGGCTTTCGAGTATTTGCTCATTTTCCGCGACCAGGTAAAAGGCTTCCTCGGGTGCAATAATGCTCCCCAGCCAGGTTTCAAACTTGCCGCCATTTTGCAGGTTGATAGATCCCGGAAGATGCCCTTTTTTAAATTCTTTTTCAGCCCTTGTGTCAATGATATAAATACTGCTGTTTAGTATACCAGCCTGGCCAACAGGAACATTTTCAATTGCCTGCGCCAGGTTTCCTGCGCCGTGTCTATTTAATTCTACATCAAATGGGAAATATTTAGGAACAAAGGGCTGATCCTGCAAAAGCAGCTTCGTGAATTCGATTTCGTTCATGGGCTGCAGCGACCAGTTACTCAATTTTTCGGCGCCGATGGTACTACTGTTGGCTTCGCTTAATGCCTTACCACAAAGTGTTCCGGCTCCATGCGCAGGGTAAACAATTACGTCATTGTCCAGCACCATTAACTTATCCCGGAGTGAATGATACATTTTAGCTGCTAATTCTTCCCGTTTAGCGGGCAGGTTACCAGCACTTTCACGCAAGTCCGGCCTGCCGCAATCGCCGATGAATAAAGTATCACCTGTAAATACCGCTTTATCTTTACCATCGTGCATTAATACGATGGAGATACTATCAGGAGAGTGGCCGGGCGTATTTAGCACCTTTAATGTTATCTTACCAAAACTGACACTATTCCCATCATCAAAAGTTTGATGCGGATAAGCTGCGCCTACTAATGCAGAACAAAAAATAGTCGCGCCAGCTGTTTGATGCAATTCTAAATGCCCGCTTATAAAATCCGCATGCGGATGGGTTTCGATTACGCCGATGATCGTCGCTTCATTATTTTCAGCATAAGCCAAATAATGGCTTACATCCCGTGACGGATCTATTAGAATTATCTGCCGGTCACATTCACTTAAAATAGCATAGGAATAGTGAGACAGTCCTTTATCTTCAAATTGTTCGATTTTCATTTTATCTGTTATATTAATGACGCAATTTCTCCCTTAATAAACCATAAGTCCACGTTCCCGTAATCGCGCTTAACAGCGTAACGATAATTACGAAGAAGCCGCTGCCGATCTCGGCGAAAAGCGGTCCCGGACAAGCTCCGGTTATTGCCCAGCCTAAACCGAAAATCAATCCACCGTAGACATTACCCCAATGAAATGTTTTGTCAGGAATAACAATTTGCTCTCCGTGTACGGTCGTTAACTGAAACCGTTTGATGAGCTGAATTGAAATGATGCCTACAACTATGGCACTGCCGATAATCCCATACATATGAAAGGCTTGCAAGCGGAACATTTCCTGTATCCGGAACCAGGAGATCACTTGTGATTTGACGAGGATAATACCAAAGATCATCCCTACCACTAAGAATTTTATATTTTTCATAACTGTAATAAATAAGGTAAAACAAACCAGGTCATTACAAATCCTCCGATCATAAAACAACCCGTTGCTACTAAAGATGGCCATTGCAAATTCGATATTCCCATGATGGCGTGACCTGAAGTGCAACCTCCCGCATAACGGGTTCCGAAACCAACCAGAAAACCACCCACAACAATAAAAATAAATCCACGGAGGGTGAACAGCTGGCTAAAGCTGAATATATCCTGCGGCAATAACCCGCTGAAATCTTTTACACCTTCCTGCTGTAGCAACGCTGTCGTATGTGGATTGATATTTATCTGCCCGGTGTTGGAAAGCAGGTAGGAAGCGATAAAGCCGCCTATAATTATTCCGGCAGCAAAAAAGAGATTCCAACTTTCCTTTTTCCAGTCATACTTAAAGAATGAAATATTGGCGGGAATACAGGCAGCGCAGACCTGTCTAAGCGTTCCGGAAATACCAAAGGTTTTATTACCTAAAAGAAGTAAAGCCGGTACGATCAACCCGATCAGGGGGCCAGCCACATACCAGGGCCAGGGTTGTTTAATTAGCTCCATGTTATTTAATTAAAGTTGTGATCAAAACAAAAATCCCCATTAACAACACAAACCAGCCAAAAGCAGGCTTTAGTTTTGTTTCGCTTATATATTTGGTTAAATAGCTGCCCGTTATAATTCCGGCTATGGCAAATGCTGAAAACAGCAATAAGAATTTATAATCGATTGGGGCATGCCGGCTTACGTCACCCATTACGCCTAACAATGAACTGATGGTCATTACCATTAAGGATGTGCCTACCGCTTTTTTCATTGGTAAACCCGCGAATAGCACTAAGGAGGGAATGATCAAAAAACCACCCCCTACGCCAACAAAACCAGTGATGATGCCCACTAAAATACTTTGGATCACTAATTTAGTATAGCTCAACAGCGGGTCGGAAACTAAAATTTCTTTTTTCTTCCTGATCATAGAAATAGAAGCGGCCAACATTAATACCGCGAAAACAAGCATTAACAACACCGGTTTGGTCAATTCAAACGACCCCATATTGAGCAAATGATGCGGTAGGACGGGCATCACCCATTTACGCATGATGAATACAGCTATTAATGATGGGATACCAAATACAAAAGCTATTTTAAAATTAACATTACCTTTTCGGTAATGGCTTATCGCGCCTGCCGAGCTGGTTAACCCTACTACAAACAGCGAATAGGTTGTCGCTATAACAGGGTCGATCAGGAAAAAATAAACTAATATGGGAACAGTGAGAATAGAACCGCCACCGCCGATCAAACCTAAAGATAGACCTATTAATATTGCCGCCGCGTATCCTGCTATTTCCACTCATTTTTTGATTAGGAAACAAATGTACCAGGATGCAGACTGTGAAATGGTGACCTATGTTACAGAGGGATATTTAAAATGATTTTATTTCTGGAGAGCGTAATTAATTCCTGTTTTTCCATTTGTTTAAGCAGCCGGGAGATCACCTCGCGGGTGGTGCCCAATTCTTCGGCCAGTTGCTGATGGGTAATGCTGAACTCATTCGATCCGTAAACACTTGCTTTTCTTTTCAGCAAGGTCACGATCCGGTCGTCTAACTTTTGAAAGGCAACCGCGTTGATCACATCCAGCAATTCCTCGAAACGTCTATGGTAAAGTTTAAAGATAAAGTCCGCCCATTCCGGGTATACCTTGATCCATTCACTGGCTTTGGCAATAGGCAGCATCAACACTTCCGAATCTTCCTCCACCACTAATTTGACCTTACTGGTATCTTCATGTATCCCGGCCAAAAAAGACATAATGCAGCTTTCGCCGGGTTTGATGTAGTAAAGTAATATTTCCCGCCCGTCTT
This sequence comes from Mucilaginibacter inviolabilis, assembly GCF_011089895.1. Classification (NCBI taxonomy): domain Bacteria; kingdom Pseudomonadati; phylum Bacteroidota; class Sphingobacteriia; order Sphingobacteriales; family Sphingobacteriaceae; genus Mucilaginibacter; species Mucilaginibacter inviolabilis. The sequence goes on along the minus strand of NZ_JAANAT010000002.1, from coordinate 506,997 downwards.
CATCTTCGCGAATCACACGCATGCTACCGGAAAGCACCACCGGGATAGACCGAATATAACTATTCGATTGCATCATCACCGTTTCAGCCGGCAGGGTTTTAAGCTGGCTGTTGGCTCGCAGTTCTTCTTCTAAAATTGCTCCGAATAGTTTCATAGAACAAAGATAGCGGAACTAACGGATTACTGTTCAAAAACTAAATAGTCAGGCGTTACCCCCTCCAGTTTTAAAGCTTCATTGATAGCAGACACCATTTGGTCCGGGCCGCATACATAGAAATGTTTATCGAAATTTTTAACTTCGGCTTGCAAAAATGCAGCATCTATCCTGCGATGGTCATGCGCAACATCGTTTTGACGAGTAGTTGTGAATATAACATTCTGGCAAAGCATATCCTGTAGCTCGTCGTGAAGAATAATATCCTGATCGGTCTGATTTGAGAAGAAAAGTTTATTTCCTTCCAGCTGCCCATATTGATGTAGTTGCCTTAATATGGCCAACATTGGCGTAATGCCTGCACCACCTGCGATAAAATACCCCGGCCCTTTATATTCAATAGCTCCCCAAACATCTCTTAAAATGAGTTCGTCGCCTTTTTGCAGCATATCCAAATGGTTAGTTACGCCCTGATGATCATTATAAATTTTTATAGTGAATTCAAGAAAACTATCATTATTGAGGCTGGTAAATGTAAACGGGCGTTTTTCTTCCTTCCACCCGGGGGCATTAATGGACAATTCGGTAGCTTGCCCGGCATTAAAATGATAGCCAGCAGGCTTTGTCACTCTAAATCGTTTTACATTGTGAGTAATGTCTTTGATCGAAATTATTTGAACGATGTTTTCCATTTTATAAGCGTTTTTTTTCAAAAAAATCCTGTTATATATAATAAGGCTTATTTACAATACCTGGCTATTATTCTGCTTGTTTTTGGTAAATAACCCTTTCACCTGGCAGGTCATTGTAAGTGCGCTTACTGCAAGATACATGGTCAAAGGAGCAATAAAGATCATCGTATGGGTGTGTAAATACCAGTCGATAGCGGAGAGTGTCGGCATAAATACTACGATTATTGCCCTTATACCCGCTTCTTTATAAGAAAGGTTTTGCGGTGCATCTTTATCAAACCAACCTGTTTTGGTTTTAATCCCAATCATTGCTTTGTCTTCCAAAGCGATATGTTCAACGTTTTTTACCGGGGCGTAACTGTAGTGACAAGATTTACCGGTAATTAAGATTTTGGGGTCGACTACTAATTGAAATGTTTTCATGATGTTTTTTCTTTTTGTTGATACAAATATCAATCAGAAAAACTCTCAATTTTTATCACACTTATTGATTTACAATAACCATTAGTTATTGATTAAACAGCATTATAAACTTAATGTGCCTTGTAAGTTTTGGAAAAACGCATAAATAATTCAGCCAGTGAGGATGGTTGACCGTGTAGCTGAATGAAATAAAAAGGCCGTTCTATATTAAAGTCTTTAACATCTACTATTTTCAAAGTATTTGCCTTAAGTTCATTTAATATAGACTGAACAGAAAGGAAGGCGAAACAACTGCTATGCATCAGGTACGATTTAATGCTCTCAGTTCCTCCTAACTGCATTTCTGTTTGCAGGTCGGATAATTTAATATCAAATGGCTTCAGCGCATGTGCAATAACATCCAGTGAACCTGACCCCGGTTCACGCAACAGTAAAGGAAGCGTTTTTAATTCTTCCGGCTTTATCATATCTTTTTTTATGATATTATTGGCCGTACTGCAAACCAGCACCAGTTCATCGGCAATAAATTCCTGGTATTTTATCTGCGGGTTACGATTTATTCCTTCTACCACTCCCAGGTCTATCTCTTTATTTAATAAAGCCTGTTCTATTTGCTCTGTATTACCCGTAACCAAGTTTACACGCGTGTCTGTAAACTTTTTATGAAACTGTGCCAGTACCGGAGGTATTACATACTGTGCGACGGTATTACTACCACCAATACGCAATACGCCTGAATGCTGTTTTATCAGTAGGTTCATATCGAATTCTAATTCTTTATAAATGGCCAATAGCTTATCAGCATATTGAAGCAACATATCACCCGCCGGGGTCAATACGATCTTTTTATTGCCGCTACGTTCAAAGAGGGTTGCCTTATATTCAGCTTCTAACTCTTTAATGTGTTTGGTAACCGCTGGCTGGCTAATATATAGCTCGGTTGAGGCTTTAGTGAAATTAAGCCTTTTGGCTACCGTATAAAATACCTGCAATCGGAAATCTAACATTTGGATGTATTAAAGTTTTAAGATAACCTGGCAATCATTAATATAAAAGGTAAAACTAAAAATGCGAAGGCTGCTATTATTGCCCCTGTGTTAATTGCTTTATCACCTAATATGATTGTTCTTTCTGTAAATTGGTGATGAGTTAAGCTTTGTAAAGTTTTCATGATCTGTTTGATTTTGTTAATCAAAGATCAATTATAAAAACACGCCATTTTCATCACCATTATACATGGTTGATAATGTAAAGTTATGGATTATTTGTTTAGAGATTTATTCAAATAAGCAAATAGCCATCCGAGTACCAATCCGAATAACCAATTCGTTATCATAAAATAACACATTCCTGCTAAGGAGAGTTTATAATTACCAAGCAAACCGTACCCTAAAAGTGGTAACACTATAAATCCATTAATTAGCTAGGGCAATAAAGAAAAAAGGCTGCCTTTAATCCATCCAGACATTTTTAGCAACCGGCTAAACCAGCAAATATAAATTATTACCATTACAAGTCCTGTAAGGTAATGAAAGACAACGCCAAATAATGAGGTATATAAAAAAGCAATATGGCCGGTTATTGGCCGGCCATATTGTAATAATAATTTTAAAAGTCCGCCACCTTCCGCCTTAATATGGATCATAGGTGCAAGTTGGAGCAATAAAGTATTTACCGAGATGGCGATAAACCCGGCAATTAAGGCGTCATTTAATAAAGGCATCTTACGCTTAATTATTCCCAACCCCATTTTTTAAATATCGCGTGACCCGCTGCGCTTTGAAGGAACTGAACAAATTGATTTGACTGCTGCCTTTGCTTACCGTTTGTCGTTAATGCTACGGGAGTACCACGGTACAAGAGTGATGAGGCCGGAAATTCTACTACCTGTGTAATACCTTTCAGGTTTTCATGCCATGAGGCATAAGTAATCCAGGCGTCATAGGTATTATCTTTTTTCCAAGCATCTATGCCCAAAGCGGTATTGGCGAACGAACCTGAGATATTCCGCTGGATATTTTCAATCAGACCCTCTTTTCCGGCAATATCTTCCCATAATCCAAATTGCCCTGCACCGTTCACATCTAAAATATGTATCCCCCGTTTGGTCAGGTCTTTCAGCGATGCAATATGTTTAGGGTTTCCCGGCCTGACCAAAATGGCTGCTCTTCTTTTATACAGCTCAACTCTTGTACCGACATCAACCATCCCCGGATGGGTCTGGATAAACTGGGTAAGCATATATTCGGCACCTCCATAGATCACATCGGCATTTTGCTGAGCCGGGGTCAGCCATTTAGGCTCGGGGCCTCCCGTTACGATTACAGGAATACCTGTCTTTGCGGTAAATACTTTAGCGCAATCCTGCATCGCCGATAGTGGGCCTCCCGGTCCATAGACGTGCAGGGTATCAGTTTGAGCGTAAGTTGCGAAACAAACCGCCATTATCATTGCGATACTTAAAATGTATTTTTTCATGATTATCTTCTAATTATTGACCTGCCATTACCGTAGTTTTATTGGCATCGTTGATCAGGATCACCATTTTATAATCAGCCATAGGCTTGCCTACACTCTTAATAATACCGGTAGACTGACCGCTGAAAGCTCCCTTGGCATCCGTTTTAAATGCATTGATTACATAATCTGTTTTGTAGGGCTGTTCGGTGGAATTGGTGAGTGCTAAAGTATATGCGGTATTAGCTTCCAGCTTTTTGAAATCCTGTTGTACCAGGTCGGTTAAGCCTACACTTCTTGCATTGAGCATGCCTGTAGCGCTGATCGCGCCGGTGCTTTTCATTTTAATTACCTGGCTTTTATTACCTGCATTCAGGGGTGATAAGCCCGTCGTAAGAGGTGTTACCGGTCCCGCATTAACAGCGTACAGTAAAGCCTGTGGGCACTGACCGATCGGGATCGTTTTTACAATGGCCATTTTTACCAAGTCCACTACCTGAACCTGATCATCATTCTCCAGCCCTACATAAGCAAATTTACCATCGCCGGAAGGCCATACGCCATGTGGTAATGAACCCGTGGTTATGCTATCCACCAGTTTGAAACCCTGGTTGATATCAAATACTTTCAGGGTGTTTTCGCCGCCAACGGTCACGAGCATTAAGGGCACCTTGTTGGTAACGGTAAACGTAACGTGATTGGTAATCGGGCCGGTATTGAACACTTTTTCTATTTTATTGGTGGCGGTACTGATCTGGGTTACCTTGCCAACGTCTTTATGGGTCATTGCGATCCATTTACCGTCAGGGCTGCAAAATATATTCGGCGAGAACGGGCTGACAACCGGGATACTTTTAACTACTTTATAGGTCGCCGTATTCACCACATCCAATTGCGCCGTAAAGCTGGAACATACATAGGCCCATTTTCCGTTCGGGGTAAAGGAAACCATGCCCGGCCCGTCTGCCACAGGAACTCGTTTGATCTCTTTCAGCGTGGCGGCATCGATCACACTGATGTAAGCTTCACCTCTTACCGAGATCCAGGCTTGTGTGCCCGACGGATTAAACGTAGCCTCATGCGGCGACCTTCCAATATAAACTGTTTTCAGTAACTTGTTGGTGGCAGTAGAGATAAATGTAACTGAGTTGGAGCCGATAGATACGGCGGCCAGTAATTGCCTTTTTGGGGTATAGCCCAGGCCGTGTACCAGTGCCTGGCCTTTATAAAGCGGACTTAAGATCTCCGGCTGGGGTTTTCCCAATACGATCTCACCCAGATAGGTTTGCGTTTTAGGGTCTATCACCGATACCGTATTTGAGATCTGGTTACCGGTGTACACACGGTCCTGTGCGCTTAATTTAGTCAGCGGCAATAACAGGAACAGGATCATTAATTTTTTCATCGGTGTTTGTTTATTGGATAGGTGTGAATTTCTTCATTTGATCAATTTCGATCTGCTCATCCGAGATAATACTTTCGGCAAGACGCTTGGTGTTTTTATCGGTCCCGTATTGCAACGCCACCTTAGCCATGTCAATAGCGGCCTGGTGGTGCGGGATCATGACTCGGGCAAAAGCATTGTCGTCGTTACTTAGCGTTTTATCTTTCGGCATTTGCTGCATCATGACCACCATCATTTTTTGATTGGCCTGTTGATGAGCTTTGCCTTTGCCGGCAAATGTTTTGGTATTGCGTAGCAGCAATTGCATTTGCTGGATCTGCACCAGTTGTTCGGCTTTGATACTTTTGGCCAGTTGGATCAGCTCCCGGTTTTTGCCGTGCGCTATTTCATAATTCGCCATATCCACAGCGCCCTGATGATGCGGGATCATCATCGCCAGGAAATCTTCATCGGCTGACGCGGTGGGTACGACCCTATCCATATTAACCATCATCTGATCCATCATTTTCAGGTATACGTTTGTTGAAGTAGGCATCGACATTGACATAGACATATCGTGATGCTGAGCTTTGGCTACACCAAAAAGCGACATCAACAAAATAACAAAACTGAGTTTTGGCATCATATAAAATGAATATTTATAAACATTGAACCAGTCTATTGTTTTGTCGGCTGCGGCGTATACCTTAAATAAGGTTTCACAATACGATGTCCTTCGGGAAACTTTGATTCAATATCTTCTGTTTTAACACCTAAGCCAATAATGACATCCTCGCCTGCTTCCCAATTCGCTGGCGTAGCTACGCTGTATTCGTCGGTTAGCTGTAAAGAATCTATCACCCGTAATACTTCATTGAAATTACGCCCGGTAGATGCCGGATAGGTGATCATCAGTTTAACTTTTTTATCAGGCCCGATGATAAATAAGGAACGAACGGTGGCTGTTGCCGATGCATTTGGATGGATCATATCATATAACATCGATACTTTTCGATCTTCGTCTGCAATAAGTGGAAATTCTACGCTGCAATTTTGGGTTTCGTTAATATCACTGATCCAGGCAAGATGCTTATCAAGCGGGTCTATACTTAAAGCAAGTGCTTTTACATTTCGTTTATCAAATTCGCTTTTTAATAGAGCAGTCTTACCCAGTTCAGTAGTGCATACGGGAGTATAGTCGGCAGGGTGAGAAAATAATACGCCCCAGCTATCGCCCAGGTACTCGTAAAAATCAATTTCCCCGATGGTAGTTTGTGCGGTAAAGTTTGGAGCTAAATCTCCTAAATGCAATGACATATTTTTAATGTTAATGTTCGTTTATTATTTGGTTGTAAATCCGTATTTGCGGTATATCGCTTTGGCTGCCGGGCTAACCAAAAAGTCCATAAAATCCCTGGCTGCCTGTGCATGCGGCGCATTTTTTAGTTGTCCTGCAACATAAGTCGCGTTGATATTCTGATCAGAAGGGATCTCGACCATATCAACCGGGTGTTTGATCATCACCTGGTAATAAGCCTCACTATACCATACCGGGGCAGCGTCCGATTGACCGTACATAATACGCATCGGTGATTGACGGTGATGGATCTGGGTAAGGTAAGTGGTACTATCCTTTAACTTATCTTCCATAATAGTCTTACGCAAAGATTCTGTACCTGCGAGTACATAAGCCTGCTCAATGCGTTTACCTATCCCTTCAAAATCCGGGTTCGGCATACTAACACGAATCGCAGCCTGCCCTAAATCTTTTAATCCTTTAATATTTTTCGGATTGCCTTTCTGTACCATTATAGCCAGACGGTTATAGGCGTACGGTTCGGTTTTGCTGAAGTATTCCGGCATTTGATCTGTACGGTTTTTTCCTGCAGTATATACATCAGGTTTAAGCGTAATACGCAGGTTTCCGATGGTGATCGAACCACCCATAATTTGTTTGGCTAAAATGCCCGGAGGCAACGTTTCCGCAAATACCCGCTGATATTGCGGATAAGCCTTCTTAAATGCCGCCATCATATCATCCAGGCACATAAACTGGTTACCGGCAAAGAACACAACTAACTGCGGGTCGTTGATGTCACCAAACAGGTCGGGAACATTATCAACCCCCGGCACGGTAAACATCACCTTGCTTTCCGGCGGAGTGTTCCAGGGCGGATCAAACCGGTGCTCCTGGGCTTTAACTTGGTTGCTGCATGCAATAAATGCTGCTACGCTAAACAATATATTTTTATAATTTTTCATTTGACTTTAATGTTTGTAAATGATTTTTAGAATGATAAGGAGGTTATGGATGAACGACAGCCCAGCCTTGATATTGACGGATGATAATCTCGCCATTACCGCTTGGTACGTAGGATACAAACGGGAATAGGTCGTTTTTATCTATTTTTCGTTCTTTGATCGTATTGCTGCATTGAGCTAAAACAACACCTTTGGCTTGCAAGTCTTTTAAGGTTTGCTCATATGCGCCGCTCTTCATATAAACGGCAACGCCATCGCCGAAGGCGATAAGCTCCACATGCAATTTGCCTTTCAGGCGGACATCTTCCAGCGCGTTGTCAATATTGCGCAGCGTGCCCTTTATTTTTTTATCGTCGTTTGAATTTAGGATGTATAGCGCATCGTAATGCTTCAATTTTGCTGTTGCGCCGGTAAAAGCTGCCGGATCGGTTTGGGCGCTTGCTGTTTTTACAAAAGTTAAAAAGGCAAAGGCTACTAAAATTAAGGTGTACTTTTTCATGGTTTTTATGTTTATGATTTTTTAACGGTTAATTCTTTTTGTGCGTCTTTGATTGGCTTAAAGGGGCCAAGTTTGTGCTGTTTTTCGCTAAAGGCATCCGCATACGGCCCAAAAGGAAAATCTATCGGTTTCTTTTTCAAATCCTTCCAGTCATTGTGCTGGTCTTTGTGCGGACGGGGTTGGGTGTTAATAAAGGCTGCTACGTTCCAGGCTTCTTCATCTGTCAGCTGTGGACTTTCATAAGTGGCGCCGAAAGGCATATTGTTTTTAACAAATCCGGCAAGATTGGTCAGCCTGTACATACCCGCACCATCATTATAACTATGCTTACCCCATAGAGGCGGATTGGTGTAGGATTTTTTATCGGCCGCTAACATGCCTTCTCCGTTATTGCCGTGACAGCTTTGACATTTCATGGTAAAAACCGCCTTTCCTTTTATCGGATCGGCAGCCCCATCCATGAAGGCCAACTTTTCTGTTGCACTTCCGAATAGTTTCTGCCCTTTTTTTACATCCTTACCGATCCATTTCATGTAGGCCAATATAGATTGGATCTCTTTTTTTGAAGTATCCGGTACTTTACCTGCCAGGCTGCGTTCAAAACATTCCGCTATTCGTTCTGAAGCTGGCTCTACCTTACCGCTGCGCCCACTCATTTTTGGATAGCTGGCAATGAAACCGGCGTAATCGTTTCCGAACAATTTAGTGCCGCCTGCAAGGTGACAATTCTGGCAGTTCATGCCGTTGGTAATATGCGCAACCGAACCCTGCGGGCCAAAATATTGAGATGTATGTACTAAAAGCTCTTTTCCATAACGAATCATGTCGCCTGCTTTTCCTGCCGGGATGGTGCTTTCATCCGGCGCTTTCCAGGCATCTGCAGGTATGGCTCTCGGCGTAGTTCCAGCTGCGGCAAGCGGAGATGAAGGAGCAGTAACACTGGTTGTAGCTGCGCCCTCATTTGCTTTGGGGCTTGCTGTAGTTCCCGATCCGTTATTGAATAAGGAAACTATTGTAATTGCCATACATGCTACAGCAATCAACGTAATATAAATCGTATAGCGTGATACCTTTACTATCGTTTTAACCAGTTCTTTTTCTTCTTCGGGTTGCATGATACTATTATTTATTAAGAGGATTATTATAATTCTTTTAAGCTTAAAAGAGCGCCGTTAATGTCGTAAATTATCTGGTAATCTTCCCATGAGCCGTAACCCTCGGTAGCCATTGTACTTCCGCTATGATTGTCAATGGTTAAAACATATAGCGTTCCGTTTTGGGTGGTAACTTCCTTGATCTCATCTTCATAGAATGAAGCATATTTGCTGTTCCTCAATGCAGTTTTAACTGCCAACGGCATGTCTTTGGTCCCGCTTAGCTTTATCGAACTTTTTAACCAGGTTCCGTCTGCAGCGTAAACAGCAGTTTGTTTTTTGTGGTTAAGCTTAAATTCTGCCTTGTAACCGGCTTTGTCCATTTTCCAATCCTTAAGTACTGCGCCGGGATATTTAGCTGTAAATTCAGCAGTAACTTGTTCTGGCGCTTTTACACCGCCTGTTGCAGCATTGGCGTTAATTGTAAATCCTGATACCATCAGGATAAGTGCTGTTTTGATTATTGAGTTTTTCATTTTGTAATATTTTGTTGTTATTTAATACATCAAAAGTAATTACAGAATGAAGGGTATTTTTATCATGATTAATGATGTTCAATAACTAAATGTTATTAAACAATTTTGATTATAGACCCGGTATCAGGTAGATCACTAATAAGGCACCTACTATCACAATAGCTAGGGTTAGTAAAAGTGAAGGAAGCTGTGATGGCTTATAGGCCTTATTTAAGAGTTGCTTTTCCGTATTTCGATATCTCAAGTACGAATACAAAGCCATAAAAGCACCAATGGCCACCAGTAAGATTCCAATTTGTGTAGAATAACCTTTGCCGGGTAACACGGTTTGTTTAGTATTCAAGACTAATGAGATCTGTTTAATAAAAAGCGCAAATTTTACCACCACAAAGCCGAAGCCCATTATGGCAACACTGGTCCTGATCCAGGCTAAAAATGTTCTTTCATTAGCGAGGTGGTCGCTGGGGTTTGAGGTTGGCTTGTTTTCTTCGGTTGACATAAGTGTTTCATAAACAACAAAATGTTTAATTAGTTAGCAACGATTTACTTTATAGGACGGTAAGCCACGACAATTAAGCTATTGAGGCTTTACTAATTATAAGATAACTCGTTAAACAAGTATAATCTCAGGTAATGAAACCATAACTTGTGCTTAATGTTATTGAGTAGATAAATAATTAAAACATGGATGAATCGATAAATGCTAAAGAGCGCGACGAAAGGGAATTTGAATCAAGTGAGGCTTATGATTTTGAGTATTGGGCAAAACACTTTAAAATTTCAGTCGATGAATTAAAGTCCGCAATAAGTAAAGTAGGAAACTCTACAGAAGAAATAGAAAAGTATTTAAAAAAATAAGGTAGTGAAGATTACAAAATACATTCATTCTTGTCTTTTATTTGAAAAAACTGGCTTTAAAATTCTATTTGATCCTGGAAAGTTTTCTTTTGCTGAAGGGTTAGTCACAGCGGAAATGTTTAATGATGTGCAATCGGTGATTATCACCCACAATCATCCCGACCATTTGGATATGGAGAATTTGAAAAAGATAATTGAACTAAGTAAGGCTACTATTTATACTAACGCAGAAGTTTCGAAAGAACTTTTTGCCAATGGTTTGGAAAGTATTCTTGTCGAAGAAGGCGAAATGACAATTGGTCCTTTTAGTTTGGATGTTTTAAATGTTGCTCACGAGCCTATATTGGATAGCCCCTTCCCGGATATGCAAGCTTACGTTATTGACGATACAATATTGAATCCGGTTGATTCGTTTGAGCTAAAGCTTTATGCATATGAAGGAATAAATTTATTGATTCTTCCAATCATGGCACCCTTTACTACCGAACTGAAAGTTGCTGAATTTGGCGACAAAATTCATCCAAAGCATATACTTCCGGTTCACGACGGCTATGCGAAAGACTTTTTTCTGAAGCAACGGTATGAGAACTACGCTAAACATTTCAAGAAGAGAAATATTGAATTTTATGCTGCCGGAGAGGCTGGGTTTAGTGTAGAAATTGATTAAAGGTGGCTTTCCTGCTTGTCCTTACTATCATAAAAATGTTCCTTTATGATAAGGTTCTTGTTATTAAAGACATTTCTTTTACAGATAAAATTCTAACTTAATTAGTAGTTGAATTCACCATCCCATTTTCAACGCTTAGGCACCAAAAGCGCAAGGTGGATGAAATGTCAAGGCCGAAGCACCGCTAAAAAACAAATTAAAATGCTTCGCTTGTATAGCCTTTACATTTCATCCGCCGGTCGGTAACTTTGCCGAGCGCGGTGAAATGGAATGTTTACCGACCAATTCCACGTGATTGATCTTTTTTATTTTCTTGATTCTGTTCGGGTTGCTGCTTGTCCATGATTTTTGCATATTGATTTAACTCAGCAGTTTTTACAAGGTCATTCGCCCAATCAGGAATTAATTCTGCTCGCTCCTCAATTTGGCCAGCCTCGATTGTTAAATAGGAGGTTAGCTTCCTATCTAACTCATTTGATGCAAAGCTCTTCACTAAGTGAACAGAGTCGAAATCTTGATAGTATTTAGTCAAATTCTTCAATCCCATTTCATAATTAGCTTTTATATTATCCAGGCTAACCTGATGACCACCATTCGCCACCCGAAGTTTTACGCGTTCGATAGAAGCCTCCAGGCTATCAAGTCCGAAAAAGATGAGCCTGGCTTGATAACCGGATTTTTTAAATTCAGTTACAGAGTTCATCACCTCTGAGGATCTGAAATTAGTTTCAAAGGCACAATCGAGCGACTGTTCCATTGCTTTATTCTTCCAATCGGAAAATATATGCCCATTTACGGCTTCGTAGAGATTGCCACTATCGGTGGACGGGAATTCTTTCTTTAACAATGCAAACTCCTTATCACCGTCAAATATGGGCGTACCAGGCAAAAGCATACTCGCCGACAGCGTGCTCTTACCGGCACCATTGGGTCCGGCAAAAACATACAATTGTGGATGCTTCATTAGAAACTTCTCCTGATAGTTTGGGTTTGGCCCGTATCCGCATTTACTTTTACAAGTTCACGGTGGTCAGTATATTGATGTATAAAGACATCTTTGTCTTTGCAATATGTATCGTCCTGATAAATATTATATAATCCTTTTTGCAGGTGTTCTGCTTCAACCTGTTCAATTTCCTGATCCAGCCAATTATTCTGCTCTTTTAAAGAACGTTCAAAAATCGGTTTAAATGTTAATTGATCCATTAGTTGATGCAGTTCAGAATTTTTATCTACCGTAGGTGCTATCTTTTTCCATTGCTCCAATGGAATTAATACACCAATTGGCTCATGTTTAGCATTTATAAAAATGCTAAGTTCGCTGTTCTTCTCAAACTTATTCAAATTTAACGTTTTGTTCATTGTCTTACAAATAAAGGGTTCACTTATTCTGTTTTGTCTGTATGGTGCAAAAACTGTTTTATTCTTCCAGCTTTCATTTTATGTTTTTTAAAAGTTTTATTTGGGGAGAACCGGTTAACAGTATCTCTAGTTGATATATTTTCAGCGTTGTTTTTCAGTTTAAATTCATATGCTTCGAATGCGAAGCCCATTGTCGTACCTGTCAATGCGGCTACCAGTAGGATGAGTATGCTGCAAATGATAAGCAGCCAACTTGTCTTTGGATCAAAGTAACGTTTAGCCAATGCCCTTATATCTATATTTAAGGCGTCTATTTTATCTATAACTTTTTGGAAGGATGCAGTGGACGTTTCTTTGCCGGATTCGGCATAAGCTTTTTGAATTTCCGCAAAGATCTGTCCGAACTCTTCACTGTAGTCAGGTATATAAACCTCAGGATAATTCGTTTTACTTTCCATTGCTTTAATTATAGGAACAAGGTCTTTAATATTCTCTATATGCTCTTCGAGTTTTACTTGTCTTCTTTCCATATCCGTGTTGGTTTTGACTAAGGTGTCAATAAGTTCATCTACTCCATTTATCCTTTGGTTTAGTTCATCTATTTCTTTCATCTTGATATTCCTTTACTTTGCTGTTGTTCATTTTTCTTTCGCCGTCTTCTTTCCGGGCTGTCATCGTCGTCGGCTATATTGCCAAGCATGCCACCTAATAAATCCGCTCCTGCTGATAGCGATTGCCTCAGGTAATGGGTTTCCGGCTCCGGCTTTAAATAAGTTATTTTTTCGGTCTTGTCCTGGCTTTCTCTTTCCTGCTTTGCGTTTTCCATTACTTCTCTTAGCTGGTCTGCCAAACTCTTTTCCGGTTTAGCCTGCTGTTGTTCTATTGCCTGGCTAAGCTTTGCATAACTTAAACTCCGGTCTATCTCTGATCCTTTAAATCTATATTCGCCTTTACTGAAACTGATGCCCTGTACCTCAGTGGTGCCGCTCTTATATTTCAAATAGGTAACAATACCCTGTTTAGCTAATACCTGCTTTAGCTCATTGATATTTTTTACTTTTTTGCTGGCGGCCCTGATGGCATCGAATAATTCATATTTAATTTTATCCTCACCTTTAAGCTGCTGGCGGTTAACGCGCTCTTTACCCGATGACAGGTAAAGGCCATGCTTTAAAGTCAATTCTTTAGCAACCTGTACATTGCGCTGTTTTTGAAAGTTATCGGATATGGTTTTACCATTATTACTTACCCGGTTGTAAACGATGTGGATATGCGGATGATCTTTATCTTGGTGTTTTACGATTAAGTACTGCGTGTCCTGTATCTTCATTTTTTGCAGGTACTCTTTCGCCAATGTCACCATTACCTCATCGTTCAGCTTAGCGGCATCGTTAACGCTCCAGCTTAAAGCAATATGTCCAACTGCTTTTCCTAAGTTGGGATTGTATTTTCGTTGCAGGTTAAAATCGTTGATGATTTGATTAACCTGTTGCATTCGTACGCCAGCTGCATCCAATACCACTGCATCATTTTTTTGTACCACATAGCGGATGCACCCGCCAAAGCTTCTACCCGTTATCACTTTCCCTATCATTGTTATTGAGCTGTTTTAAAGTAATATCTATCTCTTTCAAAATTTTATCGCAGTTACGAACTACCGTCAATAAACCTACCTGGTGCGCAAGCTTTGTCAATTGATTCAGGTTATTGGCAAGCTCGGCAAGCATCCAAAGGATGCGCCGCTCATCGTCTGTTAAGCGGGGAACCACCTTGGCACTTTTGGCTGCTGCTCTTATCCAACTGCTTGAACGCATGCCTGCGGTTTTGGCTTTGCTGTCAATATAAAAGCGCTCGGTCGCTGTCATCCTGATACGTATAATCAACTCCCGTTTAACCCTTTTCTTTGGTGCGCCTCCTTTGTTTTTGGGCTGGGTTACCGGTTGTTTATTAGTTGTCTTAACTGTTGCTTCCATCGGTTACCTCCTTACTTTTTCTTTCGTTTTTCCCTTTTGCAACCATCGGGCGCAAAAGGCAAGTTTGCCCGGTGCCGACAGGCATCCGGGATGTTTTTGTGGCAACAAAAACACAAACTTGCTCCTTACAAGCGGATAAAAAACGGCCATTCGCCGTTCGCCCTTTATACCGATATACATCTATACAGCAAGCAGTATTTGCTGATGAAAAAAAACTGGTTTACCGTCCCAACCCCAGCCCCTTTTCTTCAGGCGCTTCGCGCCTTGCCTCCGCTCGCAAAGCGCCCCTCCTTTGGGCGCTCAGGTAATCGTTCACATCGTTATAGCCTTTGTAAAACTCGCTGGCATCAATGCCGTTGATATCTGCTTGTCTCAACTTTTCTGCGGCGGTTTGTCCGGCCTTGTCGTTGTTTAAAAACAGAAATACATCTTTGTAACTTTTCAAAAAAGTGGTCTTGCCTGTATTCCGTTCGGTGCTGACCAGGCAAAGGAATGGGCAACATCTGCATCGGTATTTCGAGTAGAATTTTTAAATAATCCAAACCGTATTCGAGCTGGTCGCCGAAAATATGGCCCAGGTAGGCCAGCGTCCGTTCTGGCTGGCCAATCTTCGGAACATGTATAAATGGATGATACCGATTATAAAAATTGCCGATAAACCGCTTGTAATGCAGGTGTGACGGTACAAAGCAAAAGCCATCATATTTCGGTATACCGGACAGATAGCTCTTGCCATGATCTTGCTTAATGCACTCTACCGAACAGGGAAGGAGCAGTGTCATGCGGTCACCCGAAGCGAGGGGCTTTTGAACGATCTTGTAATAGGCCGTGCCGATTCGGAGATAAGGATATTCCTGTTCCATATTTCCCCTTATTTTCTGCGCAAACGGCGTTTAAAAACAAAATTTTCTGCTTTCTCGGCTATGTCTTTGTCGGTTAGCCTTTTATGGGACATCAGCCAGCTAACGATCTCCTTTTTAGAGAACCTGACACCACCGTTAGGAAGGACAATGCAGGGAATCTTTCCTGCAGATTTTAACTGGTAAAGGGTTTGGCGTGCGTAACCCGTAGTTTTCTCTGCTACCTCATAGCCTCCTATTTCATCTTCGTCGCTTGGCACCAGTATTGGTGCGGGCAAAGCTGTTGCGGATTCTTTTAAAATGGTCAACAGATCTGATACTTTAAGATCTATTACCCTGGTGTTTTCATTGATATTCATTCGACCTCCGTTTTGGTTAACGGAAGCAAAAAAATAGAACAAAATAGACCTATACGACCGATTGGGCGGTATCGTACGAACGTACTTTATGTCATGCTTGGGTACATTATGGAGTTCTATCCAAAACGTTTATTCTTTAAGGATTGATTTATATACCTCGACATAATCATCGGGTAAGGTTTTAAATCTTTCGTTCTCTAATACGACAAGTCCTTTGTTTTGACCGATCATAAAAACGGAATGCAATAATCCCCTATGACTTTTTTTCAAAATATCCTCCGAAAGTATTTTCCGGTCTTTAATGCAGTATTTAAGGAAACCTGCCAGCGTTTTGTCGGGCGCACCATTACGTATAATTTCGGTAAGCGCTATTTTTCCCTGCTCATTATATTTAAAAAGTGGCCCGCTTTTACTATGCCTGTTTAGGTCTTCTATTAATTTTTTAAATGCCATTTCCTTTTCTTCTACTGTTTTACCTTGCCGCCAAAAATCATAGAATGACTGCGGTTTACGCAATAACTGAAAATCCTCCTTGTCTATCTGAGCAAGTGCAGAAAGTTGTTTTTGCCAGTCCTTGCTCCAAAACAGATAGAAAACAGCATTGATATTTTTCTTGTTTCCGTCGGGAAAAATCTGACCAATCAAGACGTAGCCGATAAAACAGGTAATAATAAATCCCAAAAGACTTATAGCAACAAAATACGTACCTTTAGAATAGACACCGAAACCCAAAAACAAAAGGCCGATCAACAAAAATGACAGGCCATAGAAAATCATCAGCAGGTAGTGAAAAATACTTATATTGATATAAAACAAGCGAAGCTTGTTAACCTCTATCGGGTCAAGACCCTCAAAAGTACCCTTAACCTGCAATAAACGCTCCTGTGTCGGCAAATGATGAAAACGGCCACTAAGTTCATCCTGCCAGTTTTTAAAACTTACCGATAAAAATAATTGGACGGGTAATAGCCAAATGCCTAATACGCCAAAGGTAATAATCAGCGGCAAGCGTATTCCCGGAACCAAAAGGTAGACCAGGGTAAACGCTATTACTAAACCGATTTCAAAAAAAACCTTTTTCATATTCAAAGTTTAGGAAATTTCAACATTTCGTTTCGTTTCTTTTCGTCAACGATTTTAGCATAGATTTGGGTCATTTCAATTTTACTGTGTCCCAGCAGTTCTTTCATGGTATATATATCGATTCCAAAAGTCAGGCCAATGGTTGCAAAAGTGTGCCGGGCAGCATGGAAATGGAGGTTTTTTTTCAGACCGGCTTCCAATGCCCAAAATTTTAAGTAAACATTTACCACCTGACTTGTTGGCAAATCCCAAAACACTTTCTTATTTATAGGATGCTTGACCACTTTTGCAATAATTATTTTTGCTTCATCGGCCAATGGTACAGTAACAATTTTCTTTGTCGTTTTTGCCGGTCGAAAAATCAGCTGTTCGTTAACAATTTCATCGTAATGCAATTTCTTAATATCCGAAAACCGCAAACCAGTAAAACAAGAAAATATAAAAGCTTCCCTGATCTGGCTGTTTCCTCTTTTGGGAACGTAATTAGCTAAGGTTCTTACTTCTTCAATAGTGAGCGTGGTGCGCTCCGAGTCTTCCTCCTCGATAATCTTAAAACTACCAAAAGGAGAAGTTTGAATAATCCCTTTAATTACCAGTTTATTGAAATGCTGCCTGAATACGGACATGTAGGCATTAGTTGTATTTCGGCTAACCTGATTAAGCAGGTAACTCTGAAACTTATCTAAAAATTCTTCATCTACTTCCTGGAATAATATGGTTCGTTTGGGGCAATACTTTCCAAGATGAATGATCAGGCATTCCAGTTTATAATTAAATTTCTTTGCAAGGCATTGATCAAGATAGTCCTGAAGATAATAATTGATCTTGGCAGGTTGCTTATAGCCATGCTCCGAGAAATTCAGTTCGTCCTCTCTTTTATTACGAAGTGCTTTAATAATCTTCAGTTTTTCTTTATCAGGCTCGCTAACACGGCTTGCTGCATCAGAATAGTCTTTATCTACATAAATCTTAAGAAACTCGTAATTGCGTTTACCTTTACCCTCACCAGTATTGGAATAGACATCCAAATAAGCACTAAATTTGCCTGTGCTTAGCTTTTTGTATCTAATAGTTACCATGACTTATTAATTACTGTTTATTTGTTACTTTTGTTACTCGTCAAATCTGAATAGTAACACCTGAGTAACAAAAGTAACATAAAATAGAATAAAAAACAAAAGATTAAGAAAGCTATTAAAACATTTTTAACATTGACAATCAATACATTAACATCATTAACCTATCCCATTCTTTATGGGATTATATACTCTTAAAAGCATGGCGGGTATCTACATACATATTCCTTTTTGCAAACAGGCATGTCACTACTGCGATTTCCATTTCAGCACTTCGCTTAAATACAAAGAGGAGTTGCTATATGCCTTGGTAAAGGAAATCAAACTGCAAAAAAGCTACCTGGATAATGAAACTATAGAAACCATTTATTTTGGTGGCGGTACTCCCTCGTTATTGGAAGCCGATGATATCAATATGCTGATTAATACCATTACAGAGCTGCACACGGTATCGTCCAATGCCGAAATAACCCTGGAGGCCAATCCAGACGACTTAGATGATGCCAAAGTAAAAGCACTCCGCCAAACCGATGTAAACCGCTTTAGCATTGGTATTCAGTCATTCTTTGATGAGGATCTGCTATGGATGAATCGGGCCCATCGCAGCCGGCATGCCGAAGCTTCGGTAAAAAGGATTCAGGATGCTGGTTTCGAAAATATTACTGCCGACCTGATCTACGGTTACCCATTATTAACAGATACCAAGTGGAAACAAAACCTGGATAAGATATTTGAGCTCTCTATCCCTCATATATCTTCCTACTCCATGACGGTTGAACCACAAACTGCCCTGGCTGCTTTCATCAATAAAAAAAAGCAGCAGCCCATGAATGATCAGCAAAGCGCCGCACAATTTACCGTATTGATGGATGCTATGACCGATCATGGCTTTGAGCATTATGAAATATCAAACTTTTGCAAACCAGGGCATTATTCCAAACATAACTCCAATTACTGGCAGGGAGTAAAATACCTGGGTATAGGTCCGTCGGCTCATTCGTATAACAACGAAGCCCGGCAATGGAACATAGCCAATAATGCTAAATACATACAAAGTATTGAAACCGGCAAACTACCCGCAGAAACCGAAACCCTCACCGAGGAGAACCGCCTGAATGAGTATATCATGACCTCCATTCGCACCATGTGGGGTCTTGATCTGGATAAATTGAATACCATAGCCAAAGCATCTGCCACTCCATTGCTAATTGCTGCCCGGCAGTATTTTGATAGCGACTGGATAAAGCAACAGGATAACATTTTGTATCTTACCAACACGGGTAAGCTTTATGCCGATAATATTGCAGCCGGCCTGTTTTTTTGATTGATTAATAGCGCTTAAAGCGGCAAGTTGTAAGAATTAAGTGTATTAATAAAAACCGTTATGTTACGCTCCCCGTATCTTCTTACAAATAGCGTCTATTATAAATTTAATAAAACTATCAAGAGCTCGTGATAGCTTTGTTACATTGAAAAACAAAACAAACCAGCACCTTTGGGTGTCATTAAAAACAATTTATAAACTAATCACATCATGAAAAAACTAATCATAGCAGTATTAGCATTAGCAGCTTTTGCAATATCGCCTAATGCCAATGCACAAACTAAAATGGTAGGTGGCGCGGCCATGTATCCAACAAAAAATATCGTTGAAAATGCGGTAAATTCAAAAGACCATACAACCCTTGTGGCTGCTGTTAAAGCCGCTGGTTTAGTACCTACATTATCATCGGCAGGACCTTTTACCGTATTTGCACCCACTAACGAAGCATTTGACAAATTGCCTGCAGGCACTGTTGATAACCTGGTTAAACCCGCAAATAAAGCCGCTTTAACCAAAATTTTAACCTATCACGTAGTTGCCGGTAAATTAAGCGCAGCCGATCTTTGGTCAAAAGTAAAAGATGGAAATGGCAAAGCCGAACTGAGCACCGTGAGCGGTGGCACCTTAACAGTTATGGCACAAGGTAAAAAACTATACCTGGTTGACGAAAAAGGTGGCAAATCATGGATCACCATTGCCGATGTTAATCAAAGCAATGGCGTAATACATGTAGTTAACGCTGTACTAATGCCAAACTAACCTGTTAACTATAAAAAGTTTACAGTTACTTATAAAAAAGAAAGCCCGGCATTTGCCAGGCTTTCTTTTTGTCAGAAAAATCTCAAAAAAACCATTAAACAATTGGCACTTTTTTTCAATTAATTATTTTTGCGTGTTAATTAATTGTGAATATGAGTTTACATCTAACACCCATAGATACCGTTGATAATATAAGCAAAGCAGATTTTGTTAACAATTATTTAAATCCGCGTAAACCGCTTATTATTCGTAAAGCAACACAAAGCTGGCCCGCCTTGCAAAAATGGACCTTTGATTATTTAAAGGAAACTGTTGGCGACCAAACCGTGCCACTATATGATAGCTCCAAGGCCGATCCGTCAAAAGCCATCAATGCATCAGCAAGTGAAATGAAATTTGCCGATTATATCGACCTCATACAAAAACAACCTACCGACCTCCGTATATTTTTATTCGACCCTATAAAACATGCGCCAAAATTGCTGGATGATTACCGTTCACCAACCGATCTGATGGGTGGTTTCCTGGATAAATATCCTAATATGTTTTTCGGGGGTGCAGGCTCTGTTACGTTTTTGCATTACGATATTGATCTTGCCCATATCTTCCACACCCATTTTAACGGACGTAAAAAAGTGATCTTGTTTGATTACAAATGGAGCGAACGCCTGTATTGTATCCCCTTTGCTACTTATGCGTTGGAGGATTACGATATAGAAAATCCTGATTTTGAAAGATTTCCGGCATTAGATGGCATTGAAGGCCAGGTAGCCGTTTTGGAGCATGGCGATACTTTATTTATGCCTACAGGTTACTGGCACTGGATGAAATACCTGGATGGATCATTCTCTATCTCCTTGCGTGCCTGGGATAAATCATGGGCTATAAAAGCTAAAAGCCTGTATAATTTAACCATACAACGTAAGTTTGATAACATGATGAAAGCCCGGTTTAAGAAAGACTATATGGATTGGAAGGAAAAACTGGCCATTAAACGCGCGCAAAATGCGTTAATAGCTGGCAAACCCTAACGTTAATTACATTATTTAACATAAAAGCTTATACCTTTTGGGGTTTTATTTCGTTATTTTGTTTGCTTTTCGGTATTTAAGTTAAATTAGTTTAAATAAAACAGCCGAAGAGTTATTACAATATGAGTTTTATCCTCCACCCGATTGATACTGTTGAAAATATTTCTCCTGAAGATTTTAAGAAGAACTATTTAGATCCCCGCCGCCCGCTGGTTATCAAAGGGCTTACCAAAAGCTGGCCAGCCCGTGAAAAATGGACACCAGAATATTTAAAACAGGTAGTAGGCAAAAAGGTGGTGCCGCTATACGATAACTCAAAAGCCGATCCTTCAAAACCCATCAACTCATCGGCAACCGAAATGCCTTTTGATGAATATATTGATATGATCCGTAGCCAGCCTACTGAGTTGAGGATATTTTTCTTCAACATTTTCAAACAGGCTCCGCAACTTTTGGATGATATTGTATTGCCAAAAGATTTAATGGGTGGCTTTTTAGAAAGTATGCCTGCCATGTTTTTTGGCGGCTCTAATTCGGTTACCTTTTTACATTACGATATCGATCTGCCACATATTTTCCATACCCATTTTGGTGGCCGCAAACACGTGATCTTATTCGAAAATAAATGGAAGCGCCGCCTATATTGTATACCAAACGCAACCTATGCTTTGGAGGATTATGATGTGCAAAACCCCGATATCAAAAAATTCCCGGCACTGGATGGTGTCGAGGGTATTGAAGTGTTCCTGGAGCATGGCGATACCCTGTTTATGCCTACCGGTTATTGGCATTGGATGAAATATATCGACGGATCGTATTCCCTGAGCCTCCGTGCCTGGGATGCTTCCATCAGCCGCAAAGCCGCCAGCCTGTATAACCTGGCCATCAAAGGTGGGGTTGACAGTGTATTGAAAATGACGTTTAAAGAAAAATATGCCAAATTCCGCGAAGAGCTGGCCGTAAAATGGGCCAACCGTGAACTGGCAGCCGGGAAACCTTTTTAAGTTTTACGACGAACGTATTACGTTATACGTTTTAAAATATGCAGTAGCGATGATTTTACTCATCGCTATTTTTGTTTTACGACCTTTTGTCTCAAATCTCCTATCTAATGGCTCATATCTCTATGATGTATGATCGCACACGATCTTCCATTCGCCTTTTATTTTCTTAAACCACAAAGTATAATAACCGCCCGGCTCATCTTTATCACGCTTCAGTTTCCAGCCGCCAAATAAAAAAGCATTGGTAGCATCCAGCACTTTTACTTGTAGTATAGTAAAAGTAAGCTGTCCCATGGTTGCCTTATCAGGATAGGTATTTTTATAACGATCAATAGTGCTTTTCCAGCCATAAACCGGCCCCTTTTGACCAACAAACAGCAACGAGTCTGATTTCCAGTAGCCCTGCATAAAGCCATCAATATCTCCCCGGTTCCAGGCCAGTTCCTGATCGTGCATTACTTTGAGTATGGCCTGCCTGTCTTGCGCATGAGAGAAGTAAGAAATTAGGATTAGAAAACAAGATATAAGGTATTTTTTCATAAATTAAAGATAAGGGTTTCGCCTGATTTTTTGTCTGAACTTTGATTAGTAGGATTAAAGGATTACCACGATAAAATCCTATGAATCTTTAAATTGGGTAAATCACGTTTCAGATAATCTGTTTAATCCCTCAAATCAATAAATCCTGCTATATTTGAAATATACTACACCAAACTTTACATCAACTTTATGAACAAACAGGTATTAAGCTTCGGCGAAGTTTTGTGGGACGCTTTTGGCGATGGTAAAAAAGCTGGTGGTGCTCCTATGAATGTAGCAAGGCACTTAGTGCAGCAAGGAGTTAATGTTGCATTTGCAAGTTCTGTAGGTATGGATAACAGCGGCGACGGTTTGATAAATTTTTTGCAAAAAAGCGGTCTCAACTCCCCTCTTATTCAACGCGATGACGAATTACCTACCTGCGAAGTAACCGTTCAGCTAGACGAAAACAACCAGGCTACCTATATTATACCCGAACCCGTATCCTGGGATAATATCCAAACCACGGCTGAACTGACCACAGCCGGCAAAAAGGCATCAGCTATTGTGTATGGCAGCCTTTCCTGCCGCGAAACCGCCACCCGCGAAACCCTGCTTAACCTGCTCGACGAAACACCGGCGCTAAAAATTTTTGATGTAAACCTCAGACCGCCTCATTATGCACTGTCCACCATCGAAACACTTGCCGCCCGTGCGCACATCGTAAAAATGAATGAAGAAGAAGCAACTCTTCTGATAGGTGGCAGCAGCGATTCATTACGTGATCAGATCATTGAGTTTCGCTCCAAATATCACAACCAAACTATTTGTGTAACCCGCGGCGAACGTGGTGCTATTGTATGGCATGATCATGAATTTTATGAAAGCCCCGGCTGCCCCGTAAAAGTAAGTGATTCGGTAGGTGCCGGCGATGCGTTCCTGGCCACTTTTGTTGCCGGTATACTGGCCAAACACCCCATGCAAACTATTGTTGATAAAGCATGCTCTGTAGGTGCCTTTGTGGCCAGCCAGCGTGGTGCCAATCCGGTTTATCCACCAGAACTATTAAATAGCCTGGCGTATTTGTAAACAAGTAAAAATTCAAAATTCAAAACTTGTTATTCTGAGCATAGCGAAGGATTTATTCTTAACTCTGTATATCGGTAAACAGATTCTTCGCTATGCTCAGAATGACAAGTTGAGGTTTAGTTAATCCTAAGAATCCAGTTTCAGACAAAAAGCCGCCCTGTATAAAGGGATTATTTCGTCCCCCTCAATAACGCATTTTTTTCTTTTCCATCCGCACATCTGAAATCCGCACATCCGTACATCTTTCTTTTGTCATACTTACCTAACAATTTGCTTAAGTATAAGACAAACCAAACTTTTAAGAATAATTATCCGTTTCTTTATGTAAGAAAGGACACGATATGCGCGGTTTTGGATTTTCCAAATTTAAGCCAAACCAAATCCCCAAAGGCGGATTTGACGAATTATTAAAATTATTCCTGGAATTGCTCAACTATACTTCGGGCGATGCAGGCGAAGCTTTGGCCTGGCTTAACGAACTCGATAAACAATACAACCTCACCAATGACGATTATGGCATGGGTGATTTTATTGACGAACTGAAACAAAAAGGCTATCTGGACGAGGACCGTCAAAATGGTGGCTTTAATATCACCGCCAAAACAGAGCAAAGCATCAGGCAATCGGCGCTGGAAGAGATATTTGGTAAACTCAAAAAATCAGGCAAAGGCAATCACCGCAGCCCACAATCGGGTCAGGGTGATGAAAAAAATGCAGAACGCCGTGAGTTTGAATTTGGCGATAGTCTGGATCAGATAGACATGACCCAATCTATCCATAATGCACAGGTTAACCATGGCATTGGCGATTTTATGATGACCGAGCGCGACCTGGAAGTAGAAGAAATGGATTACAAAACTCTTACTTCCACCGTATTGATGATCGATATCTCACATTCCATGATCTTATACGGCGAAGACAGGATAACTCCTGCCAAAAAAGTAGCCATGGCTTTGGCCGAACTGATCCGCACCAAATACCCAAAAGACACCCTGGATATTGTTGTATTTGGTAATGATGCCTGGCCCATAACTTTGCAGGACCTGCCCTATTTACAGGTTGGCCCATATCATACCAATACCTATGCAGGATTGGAACTGGCTACCGATCTGCTCCGTAGGCGTAAAACGCACAATAAACAGATCTTTATGATCACCGATGGTAAACCTACTTGTTTAAAAGAAGGCACCCGGTATTATAAAAACAGCATCGGCCTGGATAGAAAAGTGGTGAATAAAACACTGAACATGGCAGCCCAATGTAAACGCTTAAAAATACCCATTACCACTTTTATGATAGCTAAGGACCCGTATTTACAGCAGTTTGTTCGTAAGTTTACGGAAACCAACGGCGGAAAAGCTTTTTACAGTTCATTAACAGGCCTGGGCGAATATATTTTTGAAGACTATATTAAAAACAGAAGAAAAACGGTAAGGTAAATGTCTGAATCAGAATTTTCAGAATTAATAAATTTTCTGAATCTAATTAAATTCTATTCATTCTAAAATTTTGTAAATTCTGATTCGGACAAATGAAAATCGACCGTATAGATCACCTGGTTTTAACCGTAATAGATATAGAGGCAACCTGTACATTTTATAGAAATGTATTGGGTATGGAGGTTGAAACGTTTGGGGAGGGTAGAAAAGCCCTGAAGTTTGGCAATCAAAAACTCAACCTGCATCAAAAGGGAAAGGAGTTTGAACCAAAAGCCGATCATCCCACTCCCGGAGCCATTGACATTTGTTTTATCGCAACAGACGCTATTGACCAGCTTAAAGCAGAACTCGAAAATAAGAACATACAAACACAGGGAGTATTTGAACGTACCGGCGCCACCGGCAAAATACGATCGATCTATTTCCGCGACCCCGATCAAAACCTGATCGAGGTTAGTAATTACCTATAACAAAGCATTTAGATGAACAAACTACTCGATATAAAAACACTCGGTGAGTTAAAAAAAACTGATTATAAAAGCCGATCGGTAAAAGATGAATTACGTGCCAACCTGATTACCCAATTAAAAAAACGCGAAGGCGGTTTTGAAGGTATCGTTGGTTTTGAAGATACTGTTATACCTGATTTGCAAACCGCTATCCTGTCAAGACACAATATATTATTGCTGGGTTTACGCGGTCAGGCTAAAACGCGTATCGCACGCCTGCTGGTGAATCTCTTGGATGAATATATACCTTATATTGAAGGCTCAGACCTGTTTGACGATCCGTATAACCCCATATCATGGTATGGACATAATGCAGTAACCCAATTAGGCGATGCAACCCCTATAGGCTGGATCCATCGCTCAGAACGTTATACCGAAAAACTGGCTACCCCCGATGTTACCGTTGCCGATCTGATTGGTGATGTTGATCCTATCAAGGCAGCCACTTTAAAATTAACCTATTCAGACGAACGCGTTATCCACTTTGGCTTAATTCCACGGGCACACCGCGGTATCTTTGTGATTAACGAGCTTCCCGATCTGCAGGCACGTATACAAGTGTCACTATTTAATATATTACAAGAAAGGGACATACAGATACGTGGTTTTAAACTACGCTTACCGCTGGATATCCAGTTTGTATTTACCGCTAATCCGGAAGATTATACCAACCGCGGTTCTATAGTTACGCCTTTAAAAGACCGTATCGAAAGCCAGATATTAACTCATTATCCCCGCACGGTTGAAATTTCACGCAAGATTACCCAGCAAGAAGCCTCTCTTACCGAAGAGCAACGCGCCAATATTGAGGCCGACAGCCTGGTAAAAAACCTGGTAGAGCAGATTGCTTTTGAAGCCCGTAATTCTGAATATATCGATAAAAAATCGGGCGTATCGGCACGTTTAACCATCTCGGCATTTGAAAACCTGATCAGCAATGCCGAGCGTCGCATGATCATCAATAACGAAATCAGCACTTTTGTACGCATTACCGACTTTTTGGGGGTTATCCCAGCCATAACTGGTAAGATTGAGCTGGTATATGAAGGTGAACTGGAAGGTCCGGGCAAGGTGGCCAATATCCTGATAGGGAAAGCCATTAAAGCGTCTTTACTGCAATTTTTCCCAGATCCAGAAAAAGCTAAAAAGGCCAAAGGTGTAAACCCATATGCCAGCATCATTAATTGGTTTGGTGAGGGCAATAACCTGGCATTAGTTGATGACCTGTCATTACAGGATTATAAAAAAGCACTTAATGAAGTAGCCGGATTAAAAGACCTGGTTAAAAAAACGCATCCACGTTTAACCGAAAATCAACAGCTATTGTTGATGGAATTTGTATTGCATGGCCTGTCGGAGTTTTCACAACTCAACAAGGGTTTCTTAGATAATGGCTTTGCATTCTCAGATATGTTCAATAGTTTGTTTAATTTGCAGCCTGATGACGAAGACGATCTTGATTTAGATGATGATCGTTATTAATTTGAACAAAAGTTAGGTATCAAGTAGCTAGTATCAAGTATCACGACAGCTACAGTTTTTCATAAACCAATCAAAAATCTTGATACTTGATACTAGCTACTTGATACTAAAAATAAAATGAGGGAACAGGCACTCAACATAACACTAATTGTTACTATACTGCTGCTGATTGACCTGTATGTATTACACGGCATACGCGGCGCGTTTAAAAAATGGAAGTTGCCCCACTCGGGCGACTTTACTTTTTTTTATTGGTTTATTTCTATTCTATTGATAACCGGGCTACTGCTGGCTGTTTATGTAAACTTAGGCGTAGGTCCGCGGGCTGCTTTTCTCCTGGCTTTTTTCCTGATTTTTTTAGGTAAGATATCATTTCTACCTTTTCTCATGATTGATGATCTGAGGCGAATGCTGGTATTACGACGTAACCGGCTAAAAAGAAAGTCCGAAGATATCAGCATTCCTCCGCAGGAGCATGCCATACCCCGCTCTGAGTTTTTAATGAAAGCTGGTTTACTTGCGGGTGCCATACCGCTGGCAGCCATCAAAATCAGCATGCCTAAAGGTTTGTATGATTATCATGTAAAATATCAAACCATGTATCTGCCCAATTTGCCCAAAGCCTTTGATGGCATTAAGCTGGGACAAATATCAGATATACATTCGGGCAGCTTTTACAACAAAAAAGCAGTACTTGGCGGCGTAGAAATGTTGCTAAAAGAAAAACCTGATTTCATTTTCTTCACTGGCGATCTGGTGAATGGACAATCCTCCGAAATGAGCGATTATCAGGACATCTTCTCTAAAGTAAAGGCCCCGCTTGGGGTTTATAGCTCACTGGGCAATCATGATTATGGCGATTATGGCACCTGGCCATCCATAGCCGATAAAAAGAAGGATCATCAGGATCTGATAGCTACCCATAAAAACATGGGCTGGAACCTTTTGCTTAACGAACACCGGCGTTTAAAAGTTAATGGCGAAGAGATAGGTATACTGGGTGTTGAAAATTGGGGTGAGTTGAGTATGTTCCCCAAGTATGGCCGCATGGATCTTACAACCAAAAACACGGATGATCTTCCGGTAAAACTATTGTTATCTCACGATCCGTCACATTGGCGTGGCGAAGTATTACCCCAATATCCACAGATAGACGCCATGTTTTCGGGTCATACACATGGTATGCAGTTTGGTGTTCGTACAGAGCATTTTCAATGGAGCCCTATCGAATACGTTTATAAAGAGTGGGCAGGTCATTATCAGGAAGGTAAACAGCAATTATATGTGAACGTGGGATATGGTTTTGTTGGTTTAGCGGGCAGAGTTGGAATATTACCGGAGATTACGATATTTACATTAAAAGCCGGCCAGGACCCTTCGGGATACCGATCTTAACCAATTAAAATGCAGGCGGACATTCATAACAAATGAAAAAAATATTTCAACCTGTTTTTGATTTCCTGCTGTTCAGTAATATTTTCATGTCGCTTTGTGCTGTTGCCCAGGCTTTGCTTACCTTCCAGCTGATTGGTGCAAAACCTATGTTTCCTGTCTTAGCGTTATTATTTACATCAACCCTGGGCATTTACAATTTTTGTATACTCATTGCGCGCCCCAAACAACCCGAGTCATCACCATATAAACGGGTACGTTGGTTTTTTGCACATTACAGGCTTATGGTAACTTTTACCATCGTGTCCTTATTATCGCTCGTGCCTTTGTTCTTTTTGATTACTACCGAGTCGAAAATATTGCTCATTTTTTTGGGCTGCTTATCATTTACCTATGGCTTGCCACTATTTACTGTTGGTGATCATAAGTTTGGGCTTCGTAATATACCCGGCCTAAAACCATTTCTGATCACACTGGTATGGACACTGAGTTGTGTTTTGTTTCCCGTACTGGAGGTACTCCACCTGCATAACAATGACATATCTATGCGCGATACTACCATACTGATAGCTAAACGCTTTTTATTTATCGGTGCCCTTACTATTCCTTTTGACATCCGCGATTTGTTTGAAGATCGCAAACAAGGTTTAAAAACCATCCCGGTTGCCTGGGGCGAAAAAAACGCTTACCTGTTTTGCCAGGTTTTGTTGGCAGGCTATGTCATTTTGTTGTTTCTGTTCAGGGCTAATGGTTTCAGTACCGATTTTTGGGCCTTAACCGTTACCGTAATTTTAACAGGCTGGCTCATATTTAAATCGGCATGGGAAAAAGATGAGTATTACTATTTCTTTTTTATGGATGGTGTGCTCATACTACAATATGTAGTATTGATGGCATTCCGCTTTCTTTTTGGCCATTAAGTTATGGCGGCTAACTTTAATAATTCAGCCTGGTTTTATGACCGCCTTTCCCGTTTGATTTATGGTCATGCGTTGGTAAATGCCCAGTTATATCTGCTCAGCTTTATTAAGCCGGGCTCCCGGGTGCTTATTGTTGGTGGCGGTACCGGTTGGATATTGGAAGAGCTTACAAAAATACATCCATCCGGTTTGCTAATTACCTATGTGGAAGTTGCCGCAGCAATGATGAACTTATCGAAAAAAAGAGACATCGGAGGTAATGAGATCGTTTATATTCAAAACGTAATTGAACAGGTAAACTTAACGCCCGGTTTTGACGCCGTGATAACCCCTTTTCTGTTTGATAATTTCACAGAACAAACATTAAAGACGGTATTTACTCATATACATACCACACTAAAACCGGGAGCCCTGTGGCTCAATGCCGATTTTCAACTTACCGGCAAATGGTGGCAACAGTTCTTACTGAAAAGTATGTTCGTTTTTTTCAGGTTGATTTGTGGTATTGAGGCAGGTAAACTACCCGAAATAAAAACATGTTTTATCTCGAATAGCTATACTGTGGTAGATGAAAGGACTTTTTATAGCGATTTTATTGTGGCCAATATATACCGGAATGCTATGGTTTACATGTAAACCCATTAAACGGCAACAAAATCAACTCAATTTACTCATATTAAGCTACTTACATAATAATCAACCATAAATTATGTAAACCCACTTATTAGCACATAAGGTCCCCTTCAGGGGATTAGATGCCTACTGATTATATACAAACTTATACCCTATTCCCCTTACCGTTTGCAGGTATTGCGGCGAATCGGCATTAGTCTCTATCTTTTTACGCAGACGTACAATGTGCATATCCAGGGTGCGCGTATTTACATCGGCATTGTAACCCCAAACTTCCATCATCAGCTCTTCCCGATTGATCACTTTGTTCTTATTTTTCAGAAAATAAAGCAATATCCGGTTTTCTAAAATAGTCAGCTCAATTTTGCGGTTATCCCTGATCAATAAATGGGTGTTGGGCAGGTGCTCCATATTGGCGAAACGATACGATTCCGTTTTTTCGTTGTTCAGAGAAAACTTGATTTTACTGTCAATCATCGCCACCAGCACATCCATGTTAAATGGCTTGGTAATATAATCAGATACACCAAAGTTGTAAGCTTCTATCTTGTCAACATCCTGAGCCTTGGCTGTCATCATAATGATCAATTTATCGTACCCTTTTTCCCTGATACTGTCGCATACCTGCGATCCGGGTTTTCCGGGCAGCATCCAGTCGAGCAAAACAATATCAGGTTGTTCATCCAGTATTATTTTTTCGGCATCGTCGCCATTATCGGCCTCCAATACTTTGTATCCTTCAGATTGTAACCGCTCAGCTACCAGGAAACGCAGGTTTTCATCATCTTCAACCAGCGCAATTTTAATTTCTTTATTCATATTTTAATTTTCGTATGGAAGCGTAACTATAAATTCCGAGCCCTCATTAACTTTACTGTGAACAACTATGTCTCCATCCATAAAATTAACCAGTTCTTTACAAAATGCCAAACCCAGGCCCACGCTCCCATTTTGGTTATACTGATTTTCTATCCTGTAAAATTTCTTAAATATATTGTTTACCTCTTCTTTAGGTATACCTATTCCCTTGTCAACAAATGAAAATACAATATCACCCTTTTTATGCGTAATATTTATATTCAATTCTTTTTTTTGCGGATGGGAGTACTTATAAGCGTTTTCGATCAGATTCTGAAATACACTGCCCAACAAAACAGGATCACTATAAAAGGTCTGAACACCGCTTATTTGGGCATTTAATTTAAAATCCGGGTACTTTATTTTAAACGTTTCGGTATACCGGCTTACAAAATCCGCCACTACTATTTCTTCTTTTTTAAGGGTGATGGATTTATTTTCAAGCTGAGTAAATGACAATAATTTATTCATCAAATCATTGAGCTTATCGGCCTCTTCATCCAGTATTTTGCCATAATGCTTACGTTGCCTTTCGGTAAGCTCGCCATCACCACGCAAGTTTGACCCCGCAATTTTTATAACGCTAACAGGTGTTTTAAACTCATGGGTAAAATTATTGATAAAATCATACTGCAGCTTAAACAGCTTGATATTGACATTTAGGTTGCGGTAAATGAGCCAGCCGATAAGTACCAAAAAAAGTGATATTAATAAAACCACCGCTCCAATAGGCATAAAACGCTTGTTGATTTCGTTGGCCAGGTAACCATGCTCTGAACTAAAATATAACTTATAATCAGAAAACGACCCGGGGAACGAAACTTCGGTTATCAGTTTGTCACCATCGCTATCAACAGGATCATAAACAACAGGCTGTATAGATACATTCTGATACAACTCATGATGTGTATTTTTTATCTTTAACCGATACGGATCGAGATGAAAAGTCATCATGTTTTGTTTGTACGACGCTGAAACCGAATTACGTTGTTGCAGGTCGCGGTATATTTTGATATCCTCGCGCCGCAGTATATTGGTATAACTGATTTTATTGGGCTTTACATCCCAAAATGTTTTAAATAACTCATCCTGGCTGGATACACGACTTGTATCTGAAAAAGCGATATAATTGTTGAGTTTAACCGCCATTTCTTTAAAATCCGATTCATCAGAGGGGCTGATCCTTTTAGCTCCAATCACCTTTCCCTTTTTATACCAATATTGATAAATCGACCTGACGGATATATCCAGGTTGTTTCTGCGGATAGTGATGGGGGCTTTACTCCCAATCAATACATCATAAAAAACGATACTTCTTACAAAGGCATAATCATGAAAAACTGATGCTGCATATTTAGCTGCCGAAGCAGAATCTAAAAAGCCCTGGTATGAGGTGATTTCAGGTATTTTATTCTGAAAAAAATCATTATATGGTTTTATGGTTTGTTCCAATACATCAATTTTTTTGGAACCAAACTCATTCTCTACATATTTTGCTGTAAGATTATACGATACAAAAAGTGCCACTACAAAAGTTACCGATATAAGCACCAAAAATATGATGATCAGCAAAAAACTTTTGCGGTAAGCATTTCTATGTACAGGCATAAGGGGTATTATGGTTTAACCCGCATGTTGTAATCCAGGAATTTTTCTATTTCAGCGTACATTTCCATACGGTTACGCTCATTTCTAAAAAAGGCCCGTTCATTGGGTTTTAAAAAGTATTTTACATCAACATTCCGCTTACGTAGTTCGCGTACAAACTGGTTAAGCTCGCTGATATTGGCTCGTTGGTCTTTAGCTCCCTGAAAAATAATTAAAGGAGCTTTTATCTTATCTGTATGAAACACCGGCGAAATAGCCCTAAGCTGATCGGCATCTGTTTCGGGATTACCAACCATTTCGTATATCATTTTTAAATAAGGCTTTAAAAATGGTGGCGCATCCTTAATAAAAGTAAAAAAGTTAATGAGCCCGTTTTGTACTATGGCACAATTATAAAGCTCGGGATGGAATGATATGCCATACAATGCCGAAAAACCACCAAAGCCATTACCAAAGATGGCTATTTTTTTGGGATTAGCTATCTTTTTCGCTATAAGCCAATGTACCCCATCAGTTATATCATCCTGTATTTTACCACCAACCTGCTTAAATCCGGCACTCCTGAAAGCTTTACCATATCCGGTTGAACCACGGTAGTTCACCTGGAATACCGCGTATCCCCGGTTGGCTAAAAACTGTACACGTTCATCATAACCCCAGGAATCCCGGTTACGCCAGAGCTCATCATGCGGTATAACCACCATTGGTAAATTAGTATGTTTACTACCCTGTGGTAACGTTAAATATCCATTTAGCAACAAACCATCGCGTGCTTTGTAGGAGATAGCCTGCATCTCGCAAAGCTTATCGGGTGTTAAACTGGGGTTAACATCGCCTAGTTTAGTCAGTTTATCTGCGTCTTTTTCATACAGATAAAAGGAACCCGGATTACGGTCTGTATAAGTATTCAGGATAAACTTGTTTTCGGCACTATCTCTATCTATCACCTTTATCTCATTCCCCGCCAGCTCTGGTCGCTGAAGCAGGTTGTTATATATTTGCTCAACAGCAGGTATCAGAAAGTGCTTATGCGGTATCGAATCCTCCCATGAAGCAAATTCAGCCTGATGTTTGTTCCTGGAATACTCCACATTCAATATATCGGCCTTATTACAGCTAAAAATAGCTTTTTGCTCTTTACCGTCTTCTGCATTGATCTCAACCAGAGCAGTTTTATCGCGATTAACATTTGACAGTGCATAGAAATAGTTTTTCACCCCCGTAAAAGCAATTGGTTTTACCGAGTTTTTAAAGTTATTTTCAATAATAGGCTTAAATGGGGCATCATCATCCGGTCGGTATGAAATAGTTTCATTTACCCCATCAGATGATCGAACCAGGCGTATTTTGCCATCGTCATCAGGAAACCACTCCGTTATATTACCCGGATTAATCAGATAAGGTTTCAATTCACCCGTTTTTATGTTAAGGCGATAGATATCAAAATTCGCAGGATCGCGTTGATTCATTTTAATAGTGATCACGTCTGGCTCGTTCTTACTACGGTTAAGCATGGCAACCTTTACCTTATTCAAACTCAGCACAGTGCGTAATTTTAAAGAGTCTACGTCAATCGCATACATCTTATAGCTGTCAAAATCCCTCCCTTCGTGACTAAAAACCAATTGATCGTTGTATGTCCAGAAATAATCCGGACGCACGGAAAAATGATCAAAAGAGGTCACCATCTGCTCCTTACCATCACTAAGTGACTGTATAAAAAGGTTTCTCTTCTCCCTGTACGACTTCAGATAAGATACATACTTACCATCGGGTGATAGTTTATAAAACATCTTTTCAGGAGCTCTAAAAAAATCGGCAATAGGAATTTGCCTTACTTTATTCTTACAGGAATATAAGGTTATTATAAAAACAATTAACAATAGATGTCTTAATCGGCCCAACATGGTAATCACCCCAATTTTATTATTCTGGTCAAATTAGCTAAATAACTTAATGTTATCAAAATGTCACTACAATTTTACCCACGTAGTACAACGTTATATGATATTAAAATAATCATGCCGAAACGTGGTAATTATTAATTGACTATTTTTGAGCAGATGAGGACTTTAATATATACTGCTATTATTGTTTTGGTAATGTCTGCCAGGCTTTTTGCACAGGATAATGATCTGCAGTTAGCCAAGCAATATGCCACTAATGGAGAGCCTCAAAAAGCCCTGGATATATATCAGAAACTATACAAACAGGACAACGAAGGCTTCTACTCCTACTATGTGAACACCCTGCTTAGTCTTAAAAAATTTGATGAAGCAGAAAACGTAGTCAAAAAACTGGTCCGTAAACATCCAAACGAAAATCAGTACCAGATAACGCTGGGCACCGTATACACCCAACAGGGTGACCTCAGCAAGGCCGATGCCATTTACGACAATTTAATCAAAAACCTGCCTGCCGACAGGAATGAAATAGCCATGCTGGCCGGGCAATTTTACCAGAGCGCTAATTTGGATTATGCCATAAAAATATTTCAGCAGGGCCGCAAAACGCTCAATAATAACGAGGCGTTTACCTACGAGCTCATCAATCTGTATCGCTTTAAACGGGATAAGGTAAATCTTACCGAAGAATACTTAAACTTTTTACCGGCAAATCCCAACTTTATTTCCCAGGCCGAAAATGCCTTCTCCACCATTTATGAAGGTGAGCCCGATTATAATATGCTGAAATCGAACTTGCTGCGACGCATACAGAAGGATCCGCAGCAAACGATATATGCCGAGCTGCTTAGCTGGCAATTTATGCAGCAAAAGGAGTTTGACCTGGCCCTGAACCAGGCCCTGGCCCTAAGCCGCAGACAAAATGATGATGGCTCCAATATTTTTGAACTTTGCCGCACCCTCAATTCCAATGAAGCTTATGACGCCGCAATCCGCGGATACGAGTATATTATTGGTAAAGGTAAAACATCGCCTATGTATATCCCGGCTAAAATTGAACTCATCAACACTAAAAATTTAAAAGTAACCTCGGGCAAATACCTGCCAGCTGATCTGACCGGTTTGGAGCAGGATTATAACGACCTGCTTACCGAATTTGGGCGGAATAATAGTACCGTTTTTGCCATGCAGAAACTGGCTAACCTGCAAGCCTTTAAACTGCATAAATTAACCGAAGCTCAAAAACTGCTCGAGGATGCGGTAACCATTCCCAATATCAGGCCCGAGCAACTGGCCGCCTGCAAACTTGACCTGGGCGATATATACCTCATCAATAAACAACCCTGGGAAGCCACTCTGTTATATAGCCAGGTAGAAAAGGATTTTCCCAATACCGATATTAACCAGGATGCCAAATTCAGAAACGCCAAACTGGCTTACTATACGGGCGATTTTACCTGGGCCAAAGGGCAGCTTAACATACTCAAAGCTGCCACATCACAACTGATTGCCAATGACGCCCTGAATTTACAATTGCTGATTAATGATAATACGGTTGCCGATAGCGTAGGCAATGCCCTAAAAATATATGCCCGGGCCGATCTGCTGATATTTGCTGAACAGCCCGACAAAGCTGTAATGACCCTGGATAGCATCGACAAAAAATTTCCAAACAATAGCCTGAGCGACGATATACTGATGTCGAAATCAAGGATACTGATACAGCAGAAGAACTATGCCGGCGCTGTACCCCTCTTGAAAAAAATAGTCGACGAACACCCGAATGACTTGTGGGCCGATGACGCTGTTTTTATGCTGGGCGATATTTATGAAAATCGCCTCGATGACAAAGCCAGCGCCAAAATCTGGTATGAAAAGATTGTCAAAGACTATCCCGGAAGCCTCTGGATCAACGAAGCCCGTAAACGCTTCAGGCTGTTAAGGGGCGATAAGGCGGATTCCTGAGTGGTTCACTTGTTCATTGGTTTATTAGTAAATAACGTGAGTTCGGGATAAGAAATGCAAACCTGATCCCAATGTCCGTTTTTGTTAAAAGTGGGTTTACATGGGTTTACACTTTTTACGGTTTACATTATTATATGTTATTGATAATCAATTAACTAACTTATTTTACATCAAAAAAAACGGTTTACAGTGTAAACCCATAAATAATGGGGTTTACATTGATCAGCTTTAAGCAAAGTATTCAGGGAGCCTGAACTGCTTATCCCTGACTCGCATTAAATAGTTCATCGGACGGATGCATTCAACTAATGAACAAGTGAATTAATGAACCAAATAATTACTTTTGCAGCACCATGATTGTATACAACGACACCATAATAATTGAAGAAAGCATTCACGATGAGTGGCTTAACTGGATCAAGACTGTTCACATACCTGCTATAATGGCTACCGGCTGTTTCCAGTCGTACAAGATATTAACGGTTATTGACTCACCGAATGAAGGGGTTACCTATTGCATCCAGTACAATGCCGATAGCATTGAACGGTTTCAGGAATTTTACATGAACCACCTCCACAAGTTCCAGGCTATTCATCAGCAAAAGTTTGATGAGAAGTTTGTGATGTTCAATACCCTGATGAAAGAGGTAGAGTAAAAACTTTTTAAACCTCAAATTTTAACACTTTTCGGGCCAAAAATGAGGCAAAATAGCTCAAAAACTATTGGAAAAAACCTCATTTTAACACTTTTTAACAAATTTAAACCCTGTTTTAAGCGGCTTTTGAAACTTTAAAAAGTATTAATTTATTGACTGTCAAATAACTACATAAAAAAAGTCGTTTTTTTGACTATTTTTCCTCTTAACAAAACAGCCCGGCACTCTGGTTTAGAGATCCGGGCTGTTGTGCTTTATAAATATACGGCGTTTTTGTGGCAGTTACAAACTATACGCCTTTTAAAAAGGGTGTCATGCTGAGCCCCGTCGAAGCATGGTGGGTAGGCCTCTGCGCACGTCCTTCGACAAGCTCAGGATGACAGGCCGCCATATTTCAAGACTTATTATAAAGACTTACGAAGTTTTAAAAACTTCGTAAGTCTGATTTTTCTATCCGTCAAACTCCTGTTCCCCCTTCAGGGAGTTAGGGGGCTCTACTTCGTGATCAAATTATACAGCTCATCCAATCGTGGGGTGAGCACAATTTCGATACGGCGGTTTTTGGCTCGGGCCTCGTTGGTTGGAGCTGTGTCGATGGGCTGAAACTCGCTTTTGCCTGTAGCCGTTAACCGGTGCGGGTCAACCTTTTCAACCTCGGTCAGATAGCGGGTTACCGAGGTAGCACGCAGTACGCTCAGGTCCCAGTTATCTTTGATCTGGCCCAGGTTAATTACCTTTTTGTCATCAGTATGACCTTCAATGGCCATATTAATATCCGGTTCTTTGTTCAGCACTACGGCCAGTTGTTTCAGGGCAGCTTTACCTTTATCGTCAATAACAATACTTCCTGATGGAAACAGCAGCTTATCGGCCAATGATACATATACTTTACCGTTACGGATATCAACCGTTAAACCACTTTGCTGAAAGCCCAATAAGGCCTGTTGCAATTTATTTTTGAGGGCGTTGGCGGCTTCATCGCGTTTACGCAAAATATCTTCTACCTCTTTCAAACGAGCCTCGCGTTTTTCCAGATCGGCTGCCAAACGTTTTAGTTTTGATGAGCTGGTGCTCAGATTACTGTTCAGGGCACTGTTGTTATTGCTCAGGTTGGCTAGTTCGCGATGCAGGCGCATGGTGTCCGCCTTAAGCTGAAAAACCTGGGTTTCCAATGTTTCGGTACGGGTAGTTAAGGAATCGCGCTCGGCAATCAAAGCTTTGTAAGCCTTCGGCGACATGATCTTACAGGAAGAATAAAAAGTAAGACTCAAGGCCAGGGCCAACAGGTAGTAGGTGATCTTCATTATATTTCGTTTATTAGTTCAATTGTTCATTAGTTCATTTGTTCACTGGTTCATTGGTTTTAACTATATAATCTTGCATAGTTTGTAATTAGATACTAATGAGCCAATGAACTAATGAACCAACTACGCCATCGCATTCCTTAAAAAAACGTTGAGCGGGTAAATGAGCTTGCAATCCTGTGCAATTTGCGCCGTTGCGTTCTTCTTAACGATATCTTTATCACTTATCTTATGCCAGGCTATAAAACTTTTTAGCTTCAGCAGGTCGATATTTTCATTATCTGGCGTGTAACCCTGCGGAGCGGTTTTTAATTGCTCCTGCGCCCTGAAATCGCCAAATAGCTTTACAAACTCCGGCGCATCAATAATCTGTTTCAGATCATGTGCGTTATAATCAATTTCCTGGCGTATGGCTTTGAGATGAGCGGCTTCGGGCATCCAATATCCGCCGGCAATAAAAGAGTTACCACCAGGCTGTATCTGCAAATAATACTCAGCTCCACCAAGCTTTGTGCCTTGTGTGGGCAGGCTAATGCCAAAGTTTATTTTATATGGTGTTTTATCTTTCCGGAAACGGATGTCGCGGTAAATACGCATCACGCATTTTTTGGGGTCGAGTGTTTCGTCAATCGCCGGGTCTACCTGGTGCATTTCGCTGAGTAGCTCCACGGTGAACTCAATTACATTTTCGCGGGCTTTTTCATAACGCCCTTTGTTCTCTGAAAACCACTCCCGGTTATTGTTTGCTGCGAGATCCCTTAAAAATTCAAGACTTTCCTGGTTTATCATCAGTATCTAAATATGGCTGGTAATGTATCTTGGGTGATAACCAATATAACAATAGTACCCGCGAATATCTGAAATTTATAGGTGCTAATGCAAAACAGCCCAAAATTATGACACTTAGATACAACCAGGGCGAATCAGCATTATGGGTGATGAGAAAGGTAAGCCAGGCCAGGCCTAATGCTTCGCCTACGTTTAAAGCATAGCTTACATACATGGCGGCATAAAAATATCCCGGCTCAATTTCAAAATGTAAATTACAATGCGGGCAATTGAGGTTTATTTTATTAGAAAAGCT
This sequence comes from Mucilaginibacter inviolabilis, assembly GCF_011089895.1. Lineage (NCBI taxonomy): Bacteria > Pseudomonadati > Bacteroidota > Sphingobacteriia > Sphingobacteriales > Sphingobacteriaceae > Mucilaginibacter > Mucilaginibacter inviolabilis. The sequence continues at coordinate 467,778 of NZ_JAANAT010000002.1, read as the reverse complement.
ATAAGCACCTCCCTGAAACATATTCCCTCTGCGGCAACGCGGGCACTTGCAATGAAGCATAGCCCATGATCTGGGAGTTGACGGCATGATGTTGGTCATTGGATCATTGAATCACTGTGTCATTAGTTGATCAGTATGTCGTGATTTAAAATTCAACCAATGACTTAATGACCTTCAATGACCTAATGACTCAAAATTAATTCAGGTGCAGTTTTTCCTTACGTATGTTGAGGTCGACGTTTTTACGGCGATATTTTTTGTACCAGATAAAGCCAACAACACCGGCGGCCAGGTAAGGTGCACCTAATAAAAATAAAATACCATTATTTAAACCTTTGGCAGCGTTACCACCACTTTTGGCATTGGTTTCAACCGTGGCTGCACATTGGGCGCATTGCGCTTTTACAGGTTGCCTGCTGCAAACCATAAGGCCCAGGGCAAATACAAATAATATAATTTTAAAACCTGTTTTCATGATGGCAAATTTAGCTAATTAATAATGCCGTATCAAGTAGTTAGTATGAAGTATCAGGACTTTTTACTCCAGATACGCTGCTGCTACAGATTCTCAGCCCGTGGCATATATGGTTTCAGCCTTCGGCTTACAGTCAGCCGAAGGCTGAAACCATGCAATCCTATGATAATCTATAGAAGTTTCAGTAGAGCGTATTGTTCGGCTCTTAGTTAGTTTTATTATTGTTCTCTAAATGCTTTAATCTATCTTCTAACTGTTTCAGCTTTTCACTTTGAATTTGGAGTGCTTCTGTCTGGAGATCAATTAAATTTTGCTGTTTTTTGTTTTCTTTATTCTTCTCAATCAAATAAAGTGTCAGTTCTTCTATCTTTTTAAGCAGCAGCGCGTCAGTTTCCCCTAAGTTAATGCCGTTCTTGCTTACTTCAGCTGCCGATGGTACATCAGGCAAGTGATGATTGTCTTTAATGTAATGTTCCACTTTTTCCAATGGCAACAATGGGTAACTGTTATCAAACACATAGTCGGCCCAGTTTGCTTCTACCCTTACTTCTTTCGTACGCACTTTACCGTTTACAGATAATTTATAGCCAGGATCAGGAGAGGCTGTATTAAGCCCGATATTACCGCTTCCATCAGTAATCATAACCGGGTTTATATTCAATGCCAGCTGAGTACCCGTAGGAACAGTACTTGAGTTGGTATTAGTTATGTATTGATTTACGGGAGTATTTCCCCTCAGTGTAATAGATTTTACTGCGTAAGCAACCCAATTATTTGAATACACATAGAAATCAATAGTATTATTGGTATTCGTGTATGCCTGTAAGGTAACGGTGCCACCATCTGATGAGCCCATGGTAACACGATTAACTGTTAAATCACCATAATTGCCAATATAAAAAGTAGTTTCACCTAAGGCTGTAGCATACCATGCACCACCAAACACGGTTACTATCAATTTTTGAGGGCTTCCCTGGCCACTTGGATTTAATGTACCTACGTAAGTATAGTTGGCAACATTGGATGTGGTTATTGAAGTTGCATACTGTGCTTTCGCCAAAAATGGCACACCTATTAACAGCAGGAATAGAATTTTTTTCATGATAAGTATTTTACAGGTAATTAATTGGCTAAAGATATACAAAGTATGTAAACCTTTATCCTGTAATAATACTTAATACTCGTTACTTAGTACCAGGATTAAAAATGATAATACGGCCGTATCATTAAATAAACAATAACGCCTGATGCGGTTACATACAACCATATCGGGAATGTCCAGCGTACCAGTTTTTTGTGTTTGGCTACCTGCATTTGCAAGCCACGGTGAAAGCTGAGCAAAATGAGCGGCAATACACCTGCTGCCAGTATAATGTGTGGGGTAAGGATACAAAGATATAAAGTACGCATGCCACCAGCGGCCGCCCTTTCTGCATCTGATAATATGCCATCGCCATTGATATCTCCATATATTATTTCATTACGCATAAGGTAATGAAACAGTACATAAGAGACCAGGAACAGTGCCGATAAACTAAAGGTAAGAATATTCAGATTTTTGTGTACCTGTATATTTCCCTGCCTGATAAAGTACAGTGATACCAGTAACAGTATGGTACATGTGCCATTCAATATGGCGTTAAGCATGGGCAAATAAGGTGTAAAGGCAGGCGCAACAGCAGGGCCAGGTATCAGGTGCCGATTGAGTAAAACTACCAATGCAATCACTACTACGGTAATAACCGCCACAAAACGAAATATAAATTTATCAGACATTTTTCTAAGAATCAGGAATCAAGACACAAGAGTCAAGATTCATTTTTTGTTTTATCAATTGGTGTAAGCATCCTATATTGTCTTGATTCTTACACCTTGTTTCTTACCTCTAATACAACGGTTTATCAACTTTGCGCAGCTCCTCGGCAATTAATACTTTGATCTCGTCAGTCAGGCGGTTAATATCATTGGTACTGGCTCCTTTGTAATAGCCGCGGATGCGTTTTTCTGAGTCAATCAATACCAGGTTATCGCTGTAAATAAAATCGTCGTCGTTTTCTTTTATGGCGTTAACCAGGAAACCCTGACGGGCCAGATTATAAATGGATGTGGTATCGCCGGTTAAAAAAAACCAACGGTTTGATGCCGGGCTAAAGCTAGCCGCATATTTTTTTAATACCGATACCGAATCGCGCTGCGGATCAACCGTAATCGATGTAAAATACACCATTTTGTTTTTGCGATAGGTATCTACCAAATAACTCATGTTGCGGTTAATGGTACTGCATACCGCAGGGCAATGGGTATAAAAAAATCCGGCTACGAATATTTTACCTTTAAAGGTGGAATCACTCACCGCTTTGCCATCCTGAGCGGTAAGCGTAAAAGCTGGCAGCTGATGATAGATAGTATCGGGTATATACTTACCATGAAATTTGTGGCCGGTTTTGGCTACTAGTTTCTGACCGTAAATAGCCAGTGGCTTATACCTGTTTTTACCTTTAGCGGTGAGTAAATAATACAAAAATCCTGGTACTGCTAATATGAGCACCAGGATTACAATTTTTTTCGCTATAGCGGCCATTATCCCCTCAACGTGATCCAGTGATGGCTTTCGTTAGTCAATACCAGGATCAAACCTATAATGAATAGTATCGGCACGATGATAGAAAGGGCCAAACCCATTTTCTCGAACTTTAAGTGCATAAAGAAAGCCACAATATAAAACGCTTTAAACAAGGTTAAAACAATGTATACCGGGTTTGCATATTTTATATCCAAATAACCATGTGGCACCAATATTAAAGCGATAATAAATTCTACTGCTGTAATAGCCGACAGGATAAGAGCCACTTTAATGATTCTTCCTTTAGTCATTGTTGCGTGATCACCTTCTTCGTGGTGAACTTCTTGTGAATCTGATGACATATAAATATTTTTTATACTAAGTAAAAGAATGTAAATACGAATACCCAAACAAGGTCTACAAAGTGCCAGTAAAGACCTACTTTTTCAACCATTAAATAGCTACCGCGTTTTTCGTAAGTACCCAACAGTACGTTAACGGTGATAATTATATTGATGATAACCCCCGTAAATACGTGGAAACCATGGAAACCAGTGATGGTAAAGAATAAGTTGGCAAATTCCTGAGCGGTTAAATGACGCGTTGCATCTGTACCCACACCCTCAGCAAAAAACTCTTTTAAGGCGTGTAAACTTGGCGTACTACCCCACCAGAAACCTTCATGGTGTAAGTGACTCCACTCTAAAGCCTGGCAACCCAGGAACATGAAACCACCTATTACAGTAGCTATCATCCATCCAATCACTTCTTTTTTAGCGTTACGATGACCTGCTTCCACAGCTAATACCATGGTAACAGAGCTCAGGATGAGAATGAAAGTCATGATACCTACGAAAACCAGAGGCGCGCCATGATCAACCGAAGTACCTGGTATCGACTGGAAAACCTTATCGGCCGCCGGCCATACGCTTGCGCTGAAACGTAATGCACCATAAGAAATCAGTAATGACGAAAAGGTAAATGCATCCGAAAGGAGGAAGAACCACATCATTATTTTTCCGTACTCCACATTGAAGGGTGATCTCCCTCCAGACCATGGAGTTGTTTTTATTTCATCAATTTGTGATACTGCTGTACTCATTTGTACTTAAATATGGGTGTATTAATTTTGGTTCAAAAGTAAAAAAACATACAGATAAATCCATATAATTCCGAGAAAATGCCAAAAAATAGAGGTCATTTCCATTTTAAACAGGTTACGCACCTGCGGAATGTTCTTATATGTACCTGCAAGGGTATTCAATAGTAACAATATAGCTGCAATTATGTGTAATAAGTGCATCCCTGTAAAGATATAAACAAATGAGCGGGATGCGTTAGGATCTGTAAGATACACATTCATTTTGTAGGTTAATACATACCAGGCATAAACCTGTATGGCAAAAAACGCTACGCCCAGCGCAAAAGTAAGCCACAAAAATAGCCGCTGTTTGGCAAACTGCAATTGTTTGGCTGCTTTGGAGGCTAAAAACAAGGTAATACTGCTAATGATAATTACGGCGGTGCTGTATTTAAAAGCATCGGGCATAATTACATTAAGGCCATGTCCCTTCCCACCACTATAAACGATGAACCCGCTGGTTAAAGCCGCAAAAAACATGAACGAGGTGAATATAAATATCCACATGTTGAATTTTTTGGGAGCCAGATCAAGCCTGTCGTTATTTTTTTGAATCTGAGCCATCATTTCACTTTTCCTATAAAATCAAATAAAAACATTAACTGCACTACAGGCAAATACATAAAGGAGCCAAACATTAATTTGCGGGCCGCCTCTACCGACTGTGCGCGTAACAGGCCAAAAGCCTGGTATAAGAATATTAAACTGCAAACTAAAGATACGCCGCCTACATAATAACCACCATAACCGTAAATGGTTGGCAGTAAACTTACTGGCAGCAATATGATTGCAAATATAAAGGTAATTATGGCACTTCCGGCATTACGGTTACCGGTTGGCAATAGTCTGAAGCCGGCCAGTTTATAATCATCGTCCAGCACCCAGGCAATGGCCCAAAAATGCACAAACTGCCATACAAACTGTATCCCAAACAGGATCAGAGCAATCTCATCAATTCTTTCGTGAGCAGCTACATAGCCAATAAGCGGGGGTAATGCCCCTGGTATAGCACCTACAAACACTGCTATAGGCGATTTACGCTTTAATGGTGTGTAAGCAAAGGCATATAACAAAATGGAGAATACGGATAGCAAACCGGTTAACAGGTTTAAGCTACCTAACAAATAGGTGCCGGCCATACCCATACCCAAGCCTAAAACCAGCGCTTGTCCGGTATTCATCTTTCCGGATGGTATAGGGCGATCCATGGTACGCTTCATCAGCTTATCCAGATCTTTTTCAATGATCTCATTAAAGCAATTTGCCGCCGAGGTTACCAAAAAGCCACCTATGATTAGTTTTATCCAGTTGATCCAGTCGATATGACCATTAACTTTACTCCCAATCAAAAAAGATATAGATGCCGAAAATACCACCAAAATGGTGAGCCGCATTTTTACCAGTTTTGAAAAATCCTTCCAATTCATCGACTTATCCCCCTAACACTAACTGGTTTATATAAATTTAAAAGCAAATAGAACTGTGCCCCGAAAATAAGGCTCGCCAGCACAATGTGCGCGGCCTGCGCGGCCGGTGGCAAGGCCCAGTAGGATAATAATATACCGGTTACTATTTGCAGCATGATCATTAAAAAAGTAAAGCTCATCAATTGCTGATGTACAGAATGACGACCAAAGTTTTTGCGTATTAAAGCGTATAACATCACATTGAGCACCAATACCAATACCGCCATATCCCGGTGCTGCGTAAATATTTCGCCCACACTGCTGATCCAGTTATTGCGGTATCCACCCTGAAAATGAGCAGCTACAGCATCTATTTGATCACGAACCTCGGTACCAAAAGCTATCTGGAAAATACTGGCTACCAAAGCAAGCGTTGTAATGATATATACCAGTGCGCCTGTATTTATTTTTTTAGCATCCAATACTTTAGCCCGGTGATAAGTATATATCAGTATGGCTAATATGGCCAATGCCAACAGCATATGCACTGTAACAATCCAGGATACCAGATTAGTTGATACCACAATAGAACCTAACCATGCCTGAAAGCCTACCAGTACAAAATTAAACAGGCTAAAAAGGGCAATTCTCTTACTATCTCTCCAGTAACTAAAAGCATATACAGCTGATAAAAAAAGAAACAGACCTGATATAGCACCAATAAGGCGGTTGATATATTCAGTCCAGGTTTTTTCGGCGTTAAATTCTTCTGGAACTAATATCGATTTGTCTTCCCGGATTCTTTTGGCCAGTTCACTGTAACCAAATACATCGAGGGTTTTGGCAAAGCGTTGATTTTTAGCCAAACGCTTATCTACATACTTCTGCTTGTAATCTTTTGGCAAGTCAGCACTGCTGGTGGGTGGTATGTACCTTCCAAAGCATTTTGGCCAATCGGGGCAACCCATTCCAGAACCTGAGCTACGCACAACTCCACCGGCCAGTATCAAAACAAAAAGGATAATTATTGTTAAGAGAGTGACTTTCTGGAACCGGATTTTTGATGCAGATATGCCCATGAATGGAGAGTAGATAACAGTGAGTGGTGAGTAGTGAGTGGTGAGTTTCCGATTAAAAACTCATAACTCAAACTCACCACTCACTACTTACCACTAAAATTATTTTACTTGTTCGTTTGCTTTCAGCGTACTGTTAAACTTGTTCAGTTCTTCTAAACCTTTAGGGTTATCTTCAAAGTCATGAGGTAAGTTTGAGCTCATGGTTTGAGAGAAAGGAACTGTTTGAGGGATATAATCTTCTTCGGCACCAGGCTTGCTGTAATCATATGGCCAACGGTACACAGTTGGTATTTCGCCAGGCCAGTTACCGTGTAAGTGTTCAACAGGAGTTGTCCATTCCAGGGTATTTGATTCCCATGGATTCTGAGTAGCTTTTTTACCAATGAATATAGAAGAGATGAAGTTATACAAGAATGCTACCTGTGCACAAGCTGCCATAATAGCCGCCCATGTAATAAAGGTATTTACAGTTAACCAGCGCTGCATGCTTACAAACTCGGTAAAGGCATAGTAACGGCGTGGCACACCATCAAGACCCATAAAGTGCATTGGGAAAAACACCAGGTAAGCACCAATAAAGGTTAACCAGAAGTGCAGATAGCCCAATTTCTCGTCCATCATTTTTCCGAACATTTTAGGGAACCAGTGGTAAACACCGGCAAGCATACCAAATATAGCTGCCGACCCCATTACCAGGTGGAAGTGAGCTACCACAAAGTAAGTATCGTGCAGGTTAATATCCAATGCAGCATTACCCAGGAATATACCTGTTAAACCACCTGAGATAAAGAATGACACCATACCGATAGCGAACAGCATAGCAGGCGTAAACCTGATATTACCGCGCCATAAAGTAGCCAGCCAGTTAAATGTTTTTACTGCAGATGGTACCGCGATGATCAGGGTAGTGATCATGAACACACCGCCCAGGAACGGATTCATACCCGTAACAAACATGTGGTGACCCCATACGATAAATGATAGTACGGTAATACCTATTAAAGAGTAAACCATCGCGTGGTAACCGAAGATCGGTTTACGTGAGTTTACAGACATTACTTCTGAAGAGATACCCATCGCCGGCATAATTACGATATACACCTCTGGGTGACCCAGGAACCAGAACAAGTGCTGGAACAAGATTGGGCTACCACCCTCGTATGGTTGTTGTACACCGTTCAGCACAATGTCTGACAGGTAGAAGCTGGTACCAAAGCTACGGTCAAATATCAATAACACAACACCTGCTACTAACACAGGGAATGCCAGGATACCTAATATAGCGGTAAGGAATAAAGCCCAGATGGTTAAAGGCATTTTCCAAAGGTCCATACCTTTTGTACGCATATTTAATACAGTACTTACGTAGTTGATACCACCCATTAAAGAGGATGCTACGAACATTACCATACTGATTAACCAAAGGGTCATACCCTCACCCGAACCCGGCATCGCTTTTGGCAATGCAGATAGGGGTGGATAGATTGTCCAACCACCGCTGGCAGGCCCCTTTTGAACTAGGAATGATGATAACATCACCACACTGGCTAAAAAGAAGAACCAGTACGATAACATGTTCATAAACGGAGATGCCATATCACGTGCACCAACCTGAAGAGGTATCAGCAAGTTGGCAAAAGTACCGCTCAAGCCGGCTGTTAACACAAAGAATACCATGATGGTACCGTGGATGGTAACCAGTGACAGATAAAAATCGGCACTTATACGACCGTTAGGTGCAAAACGACCTAACAATGTGGTTAACAATGGAAAAGTTTTATCAGGATAAGCTAACTGGATCCTGAACAAAATAGACAATATCATTGCAATAACTGCCATGGTAATCCCTGTGATCAGGAATTGCTTGGCAATCATTTTATGATCCATACTAAATACGTATTTAGACAGGAACGATTGGTTATGATGATGTTCGTGACCGTGATCGTCGTGATGTGCTACTCCGTGGTCGTGAACTGCTAATGTTGACATATCGCTTCTCTTTCTATATTAATTATTTAACGCTAACCTATTTTGTGACTCTGTTTTTGGCTGATCCGCAGCGGCAAAATGTAATTCTTTTCTTAAAGCATCGCTCAAGTAAGGTTTTTGCCTTGACAGCCAGGCCTGGTATTCAGCTTCGGTAACTACACGTACAACTTTTTGCATGTTATAGTGACCGCCACCGCATATTTTATTGCAATAAACCAGGTATTCAAATTTAGGATCGTCAAGCTGGGTGCGCATTTGCGCGGTAGTAATGGTTGGGGTAAACTTAAAGAAGGTTGGTAACCCCGGAACCGCATTAAGCTGTACCCTGAAGTGAGGCATGTAAACAGAGTGAATCACGTCTAATGCCTGGATGTTTAACCTGATTGATTTGTTTACCGGCAGGTACATGGTATCAACCTGTAAATCATCAAAGCTGCTGCGTTTTTTGAAGTTAACACCTAGTTTATTAGCCGCAGATACCATTCTGAAATCTTTAGGCCCCAATACCCCATCTTTACCAGGGTAGCGAAGCTCCCATGCAAACTGATGACCGGTAATATCAATGTTGATATCGCCTTTGGTATCGGTAGTATTCATTATTTTTTGCCAGGTAAAAAAGCCAAACACCACCAATACAGTTAAAACGATAGCCGGAGCAATTGTCCAAACTTTTTCAATGGTATTGTTGTGCGGTAAGAAGTGTGCACGGCGTTTGTCTGAATGCCTGTAGTTAAACAAGAATGTAAACAACAATATCTGGGTAATAAAAAACACAATCATGGTTAAAACTGTAGTGACGGTAAACATCTCATCAATTTTAACACCATGTTCAGATGCAGCCTCAGGCAGGGTCATGCTACCCTGTACCGTGAACGACCAGTAAGCGCCGTATAAGCCTGCTATCAGGAACACCAGGCAAATTACTGCCATTACTGTGTTCCATTTCATTCCCTTTTTGCCTTGTATTTTAAGCGTAAGATCGTATATCTTCAGAATTTTGCCTATTACAGCTACGCCAAGGCATACCAGGAAAAATAATAGCAAATAGTACGCAACACCAGTCCAATCAACCTGGGGAGCATCAGCTTGCCCACCGGTAGTTGCTGCTGCCTCTGTTTGCGCCATCAACAGGTTTGTGCCCAAAAGCATAAACGCTGTGATAAACGATAGTAATGTTTTAGAATTTATAAGTTTTCTGAATCCCATTTTAATGTCAGTTTGGTATTCTGTATTTTGTTGCAAAAATAACAATTATTATATGTGATGATGAAGGCTCTCCTGCAGGAACGGATGTTTTTTAGGAATAAGCGATTTGAATTTACTTAAAGCATTCAGCATCAAATAAGTAAACAATCCGGCAAATCCTACGGCTACACCTACTTCGATATAGAAAAATCCAACTTTATCACCAACAGTACCTGGCATAATCATAATAAAGTAATCTAACCAGTGACCTACAATCAGGATGATACAGGTTGCTTTCAATACGCTTGTGGTACGTTTTGAATCGCGAGACATGATGATCAGCAAAGGCGATAAAAAGTTGATCACGATATTTAACCAGAACCATGGCTTAAATTCAGGCTCCCATCTTTTCAGGAAGTAAACACTTTCTTCAGGAATGTTAGCGTAATAGATCAGTAAGAACTGCGCAAACCATACATAAGTCCAGAATATAGAGAAGCCGAACATTAACTGGCCCAGGTTGTGCAGGTGATCCTGTGTAACCCATTGCATATATCCAGCAGACCTTAATAATATAATGGTTAAGGTAATCACTGATAAACAGCTTACCCACATGGCCGCGAAATTGTACCAACCAAACATGGTAGAGAACCAGTGCGCCTCTAATGACATGATTACATCAAAAGAAAATACGGGTTGAGTAAATCCGAAGATTACCAGGAACGCAGCCGAAATGGTGAAGCTCTTTTTATAGTAGAATAGGCCACCCAGTTCATCTTCGGTTTCAGAGTATTTAGCCAGTAACCAGCCAAATGTCATATAAGCACCTAAAAATACAAAGATGCGGATCAGGAAGAAAGGCATATTCAAAAATCCCGATTTTCCTGCTAAAACAGGATCGTAATTTTCGCTGCCGGGTGTGGTAACACCGGCCTGGTGCCATATTTTGTATAAGTACGGGGCTACTACATCTTTACCTTCAATTTCGGTATGATGTGTTAAATTTAAACCAGCTATAATAATAACCAGTAATATAAGAGCAGCTATAGGCAATACCCTGGCAAATGCCTGAGGCACGCGCAGCAATGAAGCCGACCAGCCCGCCTGAGCTACATACTGCAAAGCGCAGAAAAATACACCAGCCGTACAAACACAGGTAAAATAATAACCCATGAGCAATAAATTGGCAAATGTACGCTCACCCTGATTAGTTAAAAAACCAAGGGCTATGGCCAGAACTCCCAGGGCTATGGCAGCTAAACTCCATGTTTTTGCCTTTCCGGTAAAAACAAATTGCTCGTCTAAACTATTATGAGTATTCATTCAGTTCTAATTCTTATAAAGTTTGTAAATGGTGAACATACATGATCACTTTCCAGCGTTCTTCAGGGGCCAGCTGTGAAGCGTATGAACCCATTGCATTTACACCGTAAGTAATGGTATGATATATTTTACCGTCTGTTAAGTCTTTCATGGCACCACCACGTGATGACTGGCCTTTTGAATATGATGGCGGCGGCGGATAACCATGTTGGGTTACCAAACCATCACCCTGACCATTAACACCATGACATGGAGAGCAAAAGTGTTCAAACAATATTTTGCCATCGGCAAAGTTTTGCTGGGTCTGAGCCAGTACACTTTTTACTTCAACGCTTGCCAGTTCGTATCCATCTTTTGTATTAGGATAATCAAACTTGGTAAAGCCTACCGGTATAGTTCCGGCTGGCGGTACCTGTGCGGTTTTGCCATCCTTAAAATTCGGGTTCTTTTGATCCGGATCGTATGCGATATGCTCATACATATTAGGGGCGTACTCCCATCCGGTACTCCTTTTATCTTTGCACGACGTTACTACAATCGAAGCAGCGATAATGATAACTATTGTTCCTAATATTCTAAATTTATTCATAGCTAACATATTTTCTGTCGTTATGCTTAACTTCACTTGCCCCTGCTTCTTTTAATATTGTGTTGATATCCTCGTGTGGTATATTTCCTTTGGCGTCAATAGCTATCACAAACTTATCGTTGGTAGCTCTCAGGTCCATTACTCTTGGCGCACGACCCGGGAAAAGGTGCGTAGCGAAAAAGAAGGTAAATGCCATACCGTATGATGCGAATAATACCGTCCACTCAAAAGTTACCGGGATAAAATCGGGGATGGCAAAAAAGTTTTTACCACCGATGTCCATTGGCCAGTCATGTACCAGGAAGTAATAAACCAAAGTAAAAATGGTTGTACCACCCATACAGCCGAACATGAAGGCCGCGTAACCTAGTCTGGAATCCTTGATACCCAGTTTAGCGTCGATACCGTGGATAGGCATTGGCGTGTAAACATCGTAAATAGGAACACTATTTTTTTGTAGTTTGTCAATCCCGTGCATCAGATCATCGGGATCATCAAAAATGCCTAATATATATTTGGTATTACTCATCTTTATTATGCTTTTTCGTATTCAGAATGGTCAACACTATCAAACTTGATCAAATTATCCGTGTAGAATTCTACGTGAGCCGGATCAAGGTGGCCTTCGGCAATTTGTTTTTTCTTAGCCTGCTCACTCGCGCTCTTCAATAGTAATTTTACTTCGGCAATAGCTACAGAAGGCATTACCCTGATGAACAACAGGAACATGGTAAAGAATATACCGATAGATCCAACAAACACACCTACGTCAACCCAGGTTGGGTAAAACATGGCCCAGCTTGAAGGAATGTAATCGCGGTGTAAGGATACAACGATGATCACAAAACGCTCAAACCACATACCTATATTTACAATGATAGATAGTACCCATGAAATTGGGATATTGGTTCTAACTTTTTTCGACCACATCATCTGGGTCATCAATACGTTACAGCCGTACATCATACAGGCAGCCCACCAGTACGGACCGATAAACCTGTTTAAGAAGGTGTATTGCTCGTACTCGCCACCAGAATAGTAGGCGATAAAGAACTCAGTGATATACGCCACGCCTACTACCGAACCTGTTACCAGGATGATTTTGTTCATCGATTCGATGTGGAACATGGTGATGTAGTTTTCCAGACCTAATACTTTACGGGTTACCAGTAACAGTGTTTGCACCATGGCAAAACCTGAGAAGATAGCTCCCGCAACGAAGTAAGGAGGGAAAATGGTAGTGTGCCATCCCGGTTCAAGCGAGGTTGCAAAGTCCATGGATACAATGGTGTGTACCGAAAGTACCAGTGGCGTTGATAAACCTGCTAATATTAAGGATACGGTTTCAAAACGCTGCCAGGTTTTAACTGAACCTGTCCAGCCGAATGAAGCTACCGAATAAATACGGCGGCGTAAGCCTGTTGCACGGTCACGGATAGAGGCCATATCTGGCAATAAACCAGTATACCAGAACACCAATGAAACCGAAAAGTAAGTTGATATCGCGAATACGTCCCAGATCAGCGGTGAGTTAAAGTTAACCCATAATGAGCCGTACTGGTTTGGTAAAGGCAATGAATAAACAGCCATCCACGGGCGACCCATGTGAGCACCGATATAGGTGGCTGCGCAAATTACTGCGAAGATGGTCATCGCCTCAGCCGAGCGGTTAATGGAGTTACGCCAGTTTTGACGGAACAGTAACAATACGGCTGAAATCAGTGTACCGGCGTGACCGATACCTACCCACCATACGAAACCGGTGATATCCCAGGCCCATCCTACTGTTTTGTTTAGTCCCCATGATCCAATTCCGTACCAGAAGGTGTAGCTGATAGAAACAACCCAAAGTAATGCTCCGAGCGAGGCTACCGTAAAACCGATCCACCAGGCTTTCCCCGGCATATTTTCTACGGGACGTAATATATCGTCAGTGATCTGACCATAGGTAATGTCTTTACCCGTTATTAACGGTTCCCTTATTATTGATTCACTATGAGATGCCATATATTTTAATCTCTGTATATAAAAATTTTAAGCCTCTAATTCAACTGCGTTTCTAACTTTTACCTGGTAACCGATACCTGGCTGTACGTTTAATTCTTCCAGCACGTAGTAAGTTCTTTCGCTCTTCAGTGCTTTTGAAACTTCTGAATTAGGATCGTTTCTGTTACCAAAAACAATAGCGTTTGCAGAACATGTTTGCTGACAAGCCATTTTGATTTCGCCATCTTTAAGCGGACGTTTTTCAATTTTGGCTTTCAATTTACCAGCTTGTATACGTTGTACGCACATAGAGCATTTTTCCATTACACCGCGGAAACGGGTAACTACATCCGGATTTAACACCAGTTGAGTATGCTCATTGTTCAGGTAGTTATCAAAACGTGAATCGTTCCAGTAGTTAAACCAGTTAAAGCGGCGCACTTTGTATGGGCAGTTATTTGCGCAATAACGGGTACCTACACAACGGTTGTAAGCCATCTGGTTTAAACCTTCTGATGAGTGTACGGTTGCTAATACCGGGCAAACTGTTTCGCAAGGTGCGTGGTCACAGTGCTGGCAAAGCATCGGCTGATGCACAACAGTTACGTTGTCAAAAGCATCATCCTTTAATTTATCAATCTCGTATTCTTCGGTAATGCTTTCGCCTTTTTCTTCGTAGCTATAGTAACGATCGATACGGATCCAGTGCATTTCGCGACGGCGGCGTACCTCGTCTTTACCAACTACAGGAATGTTATTTTCTGCGTTACAAGCTACCACGCAGGCACCGCAACCGGTACAAGCGTTTAAGTCGATAGCCATAACCCAGTCATAAACCGGACGATCGTGGCTTGGTACATCCCATAAGCTTTCCTCGTCGTAGTTCTTATGGCCTTTTTCATTACCGCTGTGTACAGCCGGATTCTTTTTATATTCGGTAAATTTAGCTTCGCGAATAACACTACGTCCCTCGTAAGAGTGGTGCGTTTGTGTTTGCGCAAGCGGCGATTTAATACCTGTTGGTGTAAATTCGGTAACAACAGCTGTAGTCTGGAAAGTTCCGTTACGGAAGCTGTAAAAAGGGAACGCGTTTTTACCTACGTTATCTCCCACCGGACCGGCATTTGTACGACCATAACCAACTGCTATTGATATAGTGCCTTGTGCCTGACCCGGCTGTGCCAGTACTGGTAACTCAACTGTGTAACCATTAGCAGTTACTTTGATCACGTCACCTTCGCTCAGTTTCAATTTCTTGATATCGGCAACAGAAACAGCCACAAAGTTATCCCAGGTAACTTTCGAAACCGGATCTGGCAATTCCTGTAACCATGGATTGTTAGCACGTTTACCATCGCCTATTGCAGGTGATTGATAAACTTGTAATTCAAACTTGCCGTCACCAGCTGCAATTGAGCTGCTGTGGGTAAGAATGGTTTGTGCTACAGCGTTCAGATCACGGTTAAAGGTGTAAGTACCTGCAGTGTTTGGTGTAGCTTTGATCATACCGGTCTGCAGCAGGGTTTCCCAGCCTTTTTGGCCAGATAAACCGCCTTTAGCAAGCAGGCTTTCGTTCCAGGTGTTACGAACAAAGGTATAGTAATCTTTTACCGGGTTTTGTGCCCATACCAGTAAGCTGTGCTCAGCCTGACGGGTGTTATATACCGGGTTGATAGTTGGCTGTATAACTGTATAGTAACCTTCAGCTGCGTTAGCATCGCCCCATGACTCCAGGTAATGGTGATTTGGCGCTATTACATTGGATACTAAAGCTGTTTCATCATCATGATCTGCGAAAGATACTCTCAGGCGTGCTTTAGCCAGCGCGTCTTTAAATTCTTTTGCTTTGAAGTAATCGTAAGCTGGGTTAACATTCAGGAATAACACACCTGCAACTTCACCACGACCTAATTCATTCACAAACTCAACAAACTCCGCATCGTTGCCAGTGTATTGTTTTGATGGGTTGTCCAGATCGATAGTAGTACCATAGCTGCCCAATAATGAGTTGATGGCATTTACTAAAACCTGAGTAGCTACATCATTTGAACCTGCTACTACTAAAGCTTTTCCTTTAGCTGCAACCAATTCTTTAGCGGCAATAGTGATAGCGTTTTCTGCTGCTTTGCTGCTTAGTTTTTTAGAGCCCGGTAACGTAGTACCGGCAATAGCATTGTATAAGTTGATGATAGCGATGCCTTCTTCTGAAGGTTTAATCGCTAAACGGTTATCAGCATTGGTACCGGTAAGGCTCATTCCGCTTTCAAACTGGATGTGACGTGACATCTTTTTGCTTTCCAGCGATTTGTTGTTACGGTTTGATACGTATTGACGGGTAAACTCTTCGCCAGAGATCCAGGTTCCCAGGAAATCTGCACCGAAGCTTACAATAACATCAGCCTTATCAAAGTTATAATGTGGAATTACGGCTTTACCGAAGCTGTTTTGGTTAGCTTGTATAATACCGGTATAAGATACGGCATCATAAGTAACATGTTTAGCGGTTGGGTATTGCTTGATAAAGTCGGCAATGACAGCTAAAGTAGAAGGGCTATTGATGCTTGATGTAACCAAACGGATATTTTTACCAGCAGCTTTAATAGCGGCCAATTCTTTAATCACAAAAGCATCAATCTCAGACCAGCCGGCTTCAGAGCCATTTAGTCTTGGATCTTTTAAACGGTTTACGTCATACAGATCCAGAACTGATGCCTGGGCCTGCGCGCTTAAGCCGCCTTTTGAAAAAATATCATTTGGGTTACCTTCTACTTTAATAGGGCGACCTTCACGTGTTTTAACCAAAATGGCCTGTCCTTCGTAACTTGAAGAGTAGTAGTTAGCTACACCAGGTGTAACCTCTTCAGGTTTTATAAGGTAAGGAATTGATTTATGCACAGGTACACGCTGACAAGCTGCCAGGGTAACCGCGCCTACACCAAACCCAAGCGCCTTTAAAAAGTCGCGACGTGGGGTTTTAGCAGATAAACCATTTCCGCTGAGTATTTCCTCAATTGGAATAGGCTCGGCAAATTCGTTTTTATTTTTCTCAACAAATTCTGGTGTTCTGTTTAGTTCTTCTAAACCTTTCCAGTATTTTTTATTGCTGTCCATTTAAGTTATATAAACTGTAATGCTAAAATTCTTATTTATTAATAGTGGCACTTGCCGCACTCGATACCGCCTAACACTGCGGCTGTAACTTTCTCGCCCTTCTTGATCTTATCGTGAGCAGCAAGTATGCTATCGTAGTAAGCGTTTCCTTTACCGTTAACTTCGGTACGTTTGTGGCACTGGATACACCATTTCATAGTTAATGGTGAATACTGATAAACCTCTTTCATAGTCTGAACCGGACCGTGACAGGTTTGGCATTTGATGCCGCCAACTTTTACGTGCTGAGAGTGGTTAAAGTAAGCCAGATCCGGCAGGTTGTGAACACGTATCCATTGGATAGGTTTAGCTGCAGTGCTGTCATACTTTTGAGTTTTTGGATCATAACCCAAAGCATCGTATATTTTATGTATCTCCGGCGACTCGGTTTTAACAACCTTGTGGCAGTTCATACAAACGTTTAGTGAAGGAATAGAAGCGTTCTTTGATTTATAAGCGCCTGAGTGGCAATACTGACAATCAATTTTCATGGTACCAGCGTGTAACTCATGTGAGTATTTGATAGGCTGTACCGGCTGGTAACCTGTGTGTACGTTAGTATTCCATAAGGTAACCCATCCCCAGCTGCCCATAGCAAGCGTACCGCAAAGGATAATAAAGAATACCAGCTTCTTATTTTTCAGGATCCTTTTGATCAGATCTTTTTTCTTAGCCTCGGCTACTTCTTCGGCAGTTGGCTCAGCTTCTTCATCAATTACAACACCTTTACCTTTTAATAATAGGCGCTCTAAAGTAGCTACAACCCTGTTTAATACCAATATTACAATAAATGCAATAATGATAACAGCTACCAAGCCCCAGATAACCATACTGCTTGGACCGGTTTCAGCAGCGGCAGTTTTACCATCACCGGCACCTGGCTTAGGAGCAGACTGCATGGTTTTCCATTCAGTACGCACGTAGTCTATAACGTTAGTTACATCAGCGTCAGAAAGCTCGGTAAATACCGTCATACCTGCCTGGTTAAACTTGTTATAGATAGCTAAAGCCTTAGGATTTTTGGCAGTGATCAAAGCCTGATTGTTCTGGATCCATTTAATCAGATACTTGTCGTCCGTTTCTTCAGTAAGCTGCGGACCCAACGCCGGGCCAATTAATTGCTGATCGATCTTATGACAGGCAGTACATTTGGATTTAAAGATGGCTTCGCCTTTAGCCGCGTCGGCCTGAGCATAAGCATTTGAAAAACCCCAAAAAGCAAACCCGGCAATTAGAAGAACCGACCTTGAGAATTGTTTAAAAATCAATGAGAAATTTCTCATAAAGTGTATTTATGCTAAATAATTTTATATTAATGTTTGAAACCGCTGTAAAAGATGTACGCTCCATCTCATTATTTCAGGCACAAAAGTAAAATTTATTACAGTATCGCTGACACATAAATGACAGTAACCTATAATTTATAATCGTTCTAAATAATTACAAAAAGCCATTTAAACAACGTAGGGAGGCTTTTTGGCCAACAATGCAGTTTTTTAAATGCCAAACCACATTGCCGGCTTATTTGAAATTTAAATTATTGTTTTAATATCCAGGCAAATATCAATGGTGCAACAATGGTTGCATCGCTTTCAACAATAAACTTGGGGGTATGTATATCCAGTTTGCCCCAGGTTATTTTTTCGTTTGGCACGGCGCCCGAGTAAGAGCCATACGAGGTAGTTGAATCTGATATCTGGCAGAAGTAGCTCCAGAACGGAACATCATGCATCTCCATATCCTGGTAAAGCATAGGCACTACACATATCGGGAAGTCGCCGGCAATACCACCACCTATCTGGAAAAATCCTATTCCTTTGCCCGATGAGTTTTTGGTATACCAGTCGGCAAGCCAGGCCATGTACTCAATACCGCTCTTCATGGTTGATGCTTTGATCTCGCCTTTGATTACATAGGAGGCGAAAATGTTACCCATAGTACTGTCTTCCCATCCAGGAACAACAATTGGCAGGTTTTTTTCGGCAGCGGCCAGCATCCAGGAGTTTTTAGGATCAATTTCATAGTATTGCTCCAATTCGCCGCTTAATAATATTTTGTACATGTACTCATGCGGAAAATATCGCTCACCGCTATTATCTGCATCTTTCCATATTTTGTGGATATGTTTTTGCAAACGACGGAATGCTTCTTCCTCCGGGATACAAGTATCGGTAACACGGTTATAATGGTTTTCGAGCAGATCCCACTCTTCCTGCGGACTCAAATCGCGGTAGTTTGGCACCCTTTTGTAATGTGAGTGCGCTACCAGGTTCATGATATCCTCTTCCAGGTTGGCACCGGTGCAGGAAATAATGGCGATTTTATCCTGACGGATCATTTCGGCCAGCGAAATACCCAGCTCGGCGGTACTCATGGCACCGGCAAGGGTAACCATCATTTTGCCGCCTTCGGCAAGGTGTGTTTCATATCCCTTTGCTGCATCCATTAATGCTGCCGCGTTAAAATGCAGATAGTTTTTTTCAATAAACTGCGAAATAGGTCCTCTTGTGATGCTCATAGTATATCAATAAAATTCGGCACAAAAGTAGACATTTTTATAATGTGCAGATTATTAGATGTGCATATTTCAGAGTTTGAATCTGTCGAATCAAAATAATTCGATTCAATTTATCAACAATTCAAATTATGTATTACCTTCGCCCAATTTTTAAAATCAACCTTATTACACGTTTTAATGCACTCCTTCGTAAAGTACCGCACTATACCCATTCGGTATATCAATACTACTGCTGTTTATTTTTTAACTATTATAGCTTTATCTTTTTTAACCCATGTTTCAGCAGCGCAAAATCGCAATGAAAAAAAAGATGTCTATAAATATAAAATCATCGATACCCTTAAAACCAGGTATGAGATTGGTGTATCAGGCGGCTTTAATTTAAACAGATTTACCAAAGAACAACCACAAACAGGCTTCAATACGGGCTATAATGCTGGTGTCTCTTTAAATTATCACCTATATAAACAACTAAGCCTGCAATTGGAGGCCAATTACCTGCAACAGGGAGGCCAAATGATTACCTTTAAAGATGACACCAGACTTGGTTTGCCTGAAAGCTTCTCTACTAAAAATGTAAAAAACAGTTCTTATACATTAAATAGTATTGAGGTTCCGCTTTTGGTTAATTATACCATTAATATCAAACCATCCTGGAAACCATCATTTTATATTGGCGCTAGTTACGCGTACACTTTTAATGTGACCGAAAACTATCAAAAAACAGGAAATTTACTTCCGGGAGAAGACATTATAGCCACTGTTAGTAATAAACAGACCGTCTCCAACATATTTAATAATACCCGATACAATCTTATTACGGGTACTAATGTAAAACTACCATTAACGTCAAGGTTTAAATTACTGCTTGACTTTAGATATTTAACAGGATTAACCACAGCCAGAGCAAACTATTCATATATGGAAAAAATAGGCTTTGGCAGTAACATCCGGACTAATTCTTTTGTATCAAGAATTGGTATAGTAATGCCTCTCAAGTAGAATACCCTATCTACAGGTTCGCTTAAAACTTAAATCGATAAAATAAAACCCACAATGAATTCAAAACTTACTTTACTTTTTATAGTATTTGTTACGCTTTTTGCAGGATGCTCTAAAAACAGCTTTAATGAAAGTGATGCTATTGCTGCACAAAAAGACTTACTCCAGTTACAATATCAGCATGAGCTTGATTTGGAAACACTTAAACAGAAAGGCGCTACGGCTTTGCAAGATCTGATTAACACGGCAATGCTTAATCAGCTTAAATTAAATGACAGCCTGGCTCAGCAGAAGGCTATAGCCGCAAATACCAAAGACTACAGTGTTACCGTAGTTGATGTTGTATCAAATAGCCCGATAGCTGATGCAGATGTTGCAGTATCATCAAACGGGAAAGTAATTACTACAAAAACCAATGCACAAGGTATAGCAACGTTTAGCGCAGTAAACCTTTACCCTACATCTGCTTTTCTGATATCAAAAACCGGCTATGCCGCATCACAGATATTACAGCAGAATATAACATCTGGACCTGTAAAACTTTGGAATACAACAGATCTTACAAACGAGATTACAGGAAGTCTGTATATTGAAACAGATTTAACCAACCTTACTCCAGAAAAAGTAGGCGCTAACGTTTTGGTTACGGCTTCGGCAAGTATACCTGCTAGCCCATCTGGCACTTACACGGTTTACTTTCCAACTTTTACTGATGCAACAGGTACTTACGATATAAAGCTACCTGCTGCGCCAAACGGCTATAGCCTGTCTTTCCAACAAATTACAGCCGATCAGAAACTTTACGTGAATGCTACCGAGGATGACCAGATTCGCACATTTCCGGCTAGTTTGCCAAGACAAACAACTGTAAAAACCTATTTTAATGTTAACCAGTTTAATGCACCGGTTCCTAATGTTAATATTTATTATTACTTCAAAGTAGCAGCAGATACAAGAGGTAAAGTATTATACATTCCTGGCAATAATGGATATTACCCGTATAACCAGGTACTTGTATCAGCTATCGGCAGCAAATATCAGGTAGAGCAACTTGCTGTAAATAACAATTACTATAATGGCGCCAGTGTAGATTGGAATGCATATACCTATACACCAAACACTAAAATTGATGTCCAAATGGTTGATGTAGTCGGAAATATTATAGAGTCGGCTCCAAAACTATCAGCCTCTGCCGACGCAAATGGTAAGTTAGTTGGCTTTTACTCTTCACAAGGTCAATATAGTTATGTAAATCTAAAAACAGATAATGGTGTATTAGTACCCAATGCTAAAGGAGTTATACTAAAGGCATTGCCATATGATACCTATTCAAACCTATATTCTTTAAACTTTTCCGCCAACTTAAATACAGTAAGTAATTTCACAACATCCTCTACTTTCCTGAGTTTGAATAAGGGGGATAAAAAAGTAATCAACTTTTATTACGGCACAGGCGATAGCCGGGTAAAACAAGTATTTTAACCGCAGTAATTAAATATAAAAAAGAGCCCCTAGTTTGTTAATTAGGGGCTCTTTTTTTAATATATGGATTACCATAATACATCTAAATTTATTAAAAAGTGTCTTACACGGTTAAGGTCTCCTTTCTATTTTTGCAGGAAAAGTTTCTCCAAAGCAAAAGTCCTGTTATTGCCTTTAATCAGCATTCTAAATTTAGATACTGCTGCCCTACCGATGCAGAAAGTGGATTTGGCTCAAGCTATCCGGATAAAACATGAACTATTCTTTCGCTTTTTGCTATCTTCGTACCATCTACGTTACATGAAGAAATTTCTCACTCTCATCATACTGGTGCTTGGTTGCCAGTCAGCATTCTCTCAAACACATCTCCTGCCCAAGTTTATCAGGAAAATGTATTTTGATAAAGACACCACTAAAAAAAGCAGCTTTGTTATTTTACCGGTATTAAGTTCCGCTCCCGAAACCGGGGTTGAAGCTGGCGGCGCTGGCCTATATTCTTTTTATACCGATACCGCAAGCAAGAATACCCGGGTATCCAACATTTTTGCATATGCTACCCTAACTACCAAGGGACAAAACAGGCTCAGTCTGAGCACCAGTTACTGGACCCCACAAAACAAATATCATTTTACTGGAGGCATCGGTTATATCAATTTTCCGTTTGATTTTTATGGCATTGGCAATAACACCCTCAAAGCCAATACCGACCGTATTGGCCAGAAAAGACTTAAACTAAGTTTTGCCGCAGAAAGAAAGGTAGCAGACAACTTTTATGTAGGTTTAGTTGCCGGTGGCGATCATTACAGTTTTAGCGACGGACAGCCCAACAGTATTTTTTATACGGATCCGCGCGTACAGTTCAGAAAAGGTGGTACCAGTATTTATGTAGGGCCAAGCCTTATTTTTGACAGCCGTAACAATAACACCTATACTACCCATGGTGCAATTATTACTACTTCGCTGCAATTAACCAAAGGTTTATCCGATTTTGATTATAAAGGAGGCTTTTTCAATATTGAGTATAGCCAG
The DNA here is from genome assembly GCF_011089895.1 of Mucilaginibacter inviolabilis. Classification (NCBI taxonomy): domain Bacteria; kingdom Pseudomonadati; phylum Bacteroidota; class Sphingobacteriia; order Sphingobacteriales; family Sphingobacteriaceae; genus Mucilaginibacter; species Mucilaginibacter inviolabilis. The sequence goes on along the minus strand of NZ_JAANAT010000002.1, from coordinate 444,861 downwards.
TTCTTCTCGCTAAGTAAAAAACTGGTATTAGGTATTGATATACAGGACCAGAGTCTGATAGGCGGTCAATCACCATTTTTTATGATGCCGACTCTGGGTAATGACGAAATTATGCGAGGCTATTACAACGGCCGTTACCGCGACCGCAATCTTACTGTTGGCCAAACTGAGCTGCGCTACCGCCTCACTGAGCGGATTGGGGTAGTAGGCTTTGTAGGAACAGGTGAGGTATTTAACAAAGATTTTAGCTTTAGCGAGCTAAAACCAAATTACGGAGGCGGTCTCCGTTACTTCTTCGATATAGAAAAGGGCCTGAGCATACGTGCAGATTATGGTATAGGCCAAAAAGTTGCCGGCGAAGCCCGCCAAAGTGGCTTTTATGTGGGCCTGGGGCAGTCGTTTTAGTTTTTGAGCAAAGATTTTTGGAGTAAAGAACAAGGACCAGATCATAAGAATTAGATACGGAGGACAGGAAAGAAAAATCCTTGTTCCTTGTTCCAAAAATCCTTACTCCAATCAATATCTAATCTTAAAATGCTCCTTCTCGGCTCTGCCTGATTTGAAAAATACCAGGCCTATCCAAAACAAATCGACTGTTACGGTAACTTGGGGATGTGCTTTGATCTGCTCCCAGGCTTCTTTCATGCCCTCGCTCCAGTAAATATCATCAAATATCAGCAAGGTGCCTTCATGCACTTTTGGCAGGCACCATTCAAAATACTTCAAAGTGGCATCTTTTTGATGGTTACCATCTACAAACACAAAGTCAAGCTGGTCGAGCTTGCGGATAACACCTGGCAGGTTGTCGTCAAAATTACCTGTGATCAGTTCAATCTCCCTAAAACCAGCCTGTGCAAATGTTTCCTGGGCAATCCCAGCTGTTTGCGGGCAACCTTCCATGGTATAAATATGGGCATTAGGCGCGCCCTCTTGCAGGTAAAGTGTGGTGACACCCAGACAGGTACCCAACTCAATGATATTGCGTGGTTTAAAACGGGCAGCCAACCGGTAAAGCAACTGGGCCAGCTTGGGTTGCTTTAAAGCATTCGCGGCAATGTCGCCTACCCGCTTTTGGCGGTTATTATTCAAATGTGAGCCGGCTCCAAGATCGGTCACAGTAATCACACGATTGTCAACAAGTAATTTTTCGCGGATATTTTCGATCTCGTGGTATGTTTTTTGGGCGGAGTGATCGTAAATAACTGAATCAACCAGCTGATAAACAAACGGAGAGTGTAAGCCGTGCCTGTTTTTTGCCCGGATGCGGTGCCACAGGTAATCCTTAACAAACCTAAAATTTAACATCGCTGTAAAAATAAATAAAGGTTTAGTATTTTAGCATTACGGCGTATGATTAATCCAACTGAAGTAAATTCCCTGATTCGCTTACTTGACGATCCTGATAGTGAGATATTTGAACATGTGCATGATAAGTTGTTGGCATATGGTACGGAAGCCATCGCTTTTCTGGAAAGCGCATTTGAACAAGCTTTTGACGCCGTACAGCAAGAGCGGATAGCCAACCTGGTTCATGAAATTCAGTTCATCACCCTAAAAAACGATCTGAAACTCTGGCACCAGAGCGGAGCGTTTGATCTATTGCAAGGCATTCTTATCATTAACCGTTATCAATACCCCGATTTGGATGAACAAAAGATCATTAACCAGATAGAAGGCATTAAACGCGATATCTGGATACAGATGATGCATGAGGCCAGCCCCAAAGAGCAGATCAAACTGATTAACCATGTATTTTATAATATATATGGGTTCAGCGGCAACACCTCCAATCACCTTGATCCGCAGAATAGTTATCTGAGCCAGGTACTGGAGAGTAAAAAAGGCAACCAGATATCGCTGGCTATCATTTATTCGATAGTGGCACAAAAACTGGATATACCCGTATATGGAGTAAACCTACCGCAGCATTTTATTTTAGCTTATCTGGACGAAAGCCAGCAAAGCGAGTTTGAAAGCGGTATACTGTTTTATATCAATGCCTTTAATAAAGGCTTCATATTTGGCCGCCGCGATGTGGATATGTTCCTGAAGCAGCTGAATTTGAAAGCAGATAAGCAATTTTATGAACCCTGCTCCAATACCGATATCATTCGCCGTGTAATCCGCAACCTGATCAGCGCCTATGAGAATCTGGGCTCGACTGAAAAAGTTGATGAAATGAATGAATTGTTGGCGATAATAGAATAACCGCTATCCCCTACCCCATTGATGCATACACCACTGGATGATATCATTACGCCGCGATTAATACTTCGCCTCATGAGCAATGAGGCCATCGAAGCCTGTTTGGCTGGTAATTTAAGAAATGCCGGACGCATGTTAGGGGCTTCTATCCCCGAAGAACTGCTTGAGCATACTAGCGGCTTTGAGCATGGCATGCGGGAATTAAACACCGATCCGGATTACTTTCCATGGTCGGCACGCGCGGTGATATTACCAGAGGAGCAGGTGATGATCGGAATGATACGCTTTCATAGTCGCCCGGATCCGGAATACCTGCATGCTTACGTGCGGGATGCCGTTGAATTGGGCTATTGGATATTTAAGGGTTACCAAAGGCTCCGTTACGCTACCGAAGCCATAACAGCCCTGATGACATGGGCGCATACAGAATTTGGTGTTAACAAATTTATTGCTTCGGTATCGCCAAAAAACAGTCCCTCACTCCAATTGGTCAACAACATGGGCTTTACCAAAGTTGGCGAGGCTATGGATGATGTAGATGGGTTGGAGTATGTTTTTTTGTATGTGGCAGAAAGTTAAGATTTACGCAGTTTTGAAAACTTCGTAAATCTGTCTGGCATAGTAACTAACTGTAATAAGCTACCTTTCCAAATCCTTATTTAAAATATTTGTTATAGTTCCCGTTCCTATAATCCTTGCCCCCTCTCTAAACTCAAACTGAAGACCTGAATATAATTTCCCGGCAAAAAAAGGTACAGCTATAATTGTAATTTCTGCAATAACCTTTTCACCCGGATATACCATGTCTCTCCCTATAAATATTTGCCGACCAGATGTTTGCATTTCTGCAAACCCAAACTTAAGTTGAGGTCTGTAGCCAGAACGAGCAGGTGTCGCTCTTCCACCTTCTTCTGTCGTGAGATATTTTAGTTCAGCAATAAAATCGGCAGAACAACTCATAGACTTTAGGTGATTCTACCTCTATTTCAAAAACCCATTCTCATCCAACCAGTTCGTGGCCCAATCAAACCATTTACCTTTGTTTTTCGAATTGTTTAAGCCAAAACCGTGACCACCTTCCTGAAACAGGTGCATTTCGGCCTTTACGCCATTTTTTAGCAGGGCATCATAAAATAGCAGGCTATTTTGTACGGGTACCGTTTTATCATCCTCAGCATGTACCAAAAACGTTGGTGGAGTATTGGCAGTAATTTGTTTCTCGTTGGAATAAAGGTCAACCTGTGCCGCGGATGGTGTTTTACCGATCAGGTTTTCGCGCGAGCCTACATGGGCCTGCTCTCCAAAAGTGATCACCGGGTAAATCAGCATCATAAAATCCGGGCGAACGCTGATACCGTTATTTTCAATGACCGGTTTATCAAAATGAGTGCCGGCTGTGGAAGCCAGGTGACCACCCGCCGAAAAACCAATGATACCTATCCGGTTTGGATCGATGCCCCATTCAGCAGCCCGCTTACGTACCGTCATAATAGCAGTTTGCGCATCCTGTAACGGACCTATGGATTTATTCTGCATAATCTCATCGCTGGGCAAGCGGTATTTTAAAACAAAGGCGGTGACACCAATTTTATTAAACTCCTCAGCAATAGCCTTACCTTCATGTGCCGAAGCCAAACCAGAATAACCACCACCAGGAATGACGATGATGGCTGCTCCATTAGCCTTATCTTTCGGTAAAAAATAAGGAGTAAGCGTTGGCTGACTAACGTGATCTATCCAAAATCGCTGGTCAGTTTTTTCAATATAGGCAGCAGGTGTAGGTTTTGAATTGGGTACGCCTTTGGTATATAACAGAATTGGGTACTCCTGGCTATACGCCGCTGCTGTTGTTATCATCAAAATAAAGGCTGATAAAAAAATTTTCATAAAAAGGCTTGTAAATGGGTTAGCAAGTTACAATTTCTGTTTAAAACAAAAAACGGCGCTACATGATGCAGCGCCGTTTTTTATAGCTGATTAAACTGGTTAGCTTTTAGGCCCGCCAAATTCCATCAGGTAAGCTTTTAAAAACTCGTTCAGTTCACCGTCTAATACTGCCGCAGCGTTAGAGGTTTCATGATCGGTACGCAGGTCTTTCACCAGTTTGTATGGGTGCAGCACATAGTTGCGGATTTGTGAACCCCACTCAATTTTCTTTTTATTGCCTTCAATAGCATTGGTGATCTCCATACGTTTGCGCATCTCAATTTCATACAATTGCGATTTGAGCAAGCGGATGGCATTATCCTTATTTTGTAATTGCGAGCGCGACTCCTGGTTTTTGATTATAATGCCCGATGGCTTATGGTATAAACGTACGGCGGTTTCCACCTTGTTCACGTTCTGTCCACCAGCGCCACCAGAGCGGAAGGTTTCAAACTCGATATCGGCCGGGTTAATATCGATCTCAATAGTATCATCCACCAATGGATAAACATATACTGATGCAAACGACGTATGGCGCTTGGCATTCGCATCAAAAGGCGATACCCGCACCAAACGATGCACACCATTTTCACCCTTTAAATAACCATAGGCAAAATCGCCTTCCAATTGCAGGGTAACGGTTTTAACACCGGCCACATCTCCCGGCTGGTAATCCTGCTCGGTAACTTTATAGCCGTTTTTTTCGCCCCACATAATGTACATCCGCATGAGCATGCCTGCCCAATCGCAGCTTTCGGTACCACCGGCGCCTGCTGTAATTTGTAATACGGCATTAAACTGATCTTCTTCGGCCGAAAGCATGTTTTTGAACTCCAGCTCTTCTACAACTTTAATGGCGGTATTATACTGCTCCTGCATTTCTGCTTCGGTAGCATCACCACCCTGGTAAAATTCAAAAAGCACGCCGGTATCATCAATTACAGCTGATACTTTCTGAAACTCATCCGTCCATACTTTTTTGGTTTTGATGGACGCCAGTACTTTTTCGGCTTCTTTTGGGTGATCCCAAAAATGGGGACCAACAGTTATTTCCTGTTCTATTTTTAATTGGTCAAGCTTCTTGTCGATGTCAAAGATGCCTCCTCAGGGAAACTAATCTATCCCTTAAATCCTGAATCTGTTCTTTAGTCATGCGGCAAATATAGATAATTTGCTCATCGGCATAAATAAAAAAAGCAGACTCACCCCGACATCGCTGCGCCCGTTACCCCTACACTGCGCAAGGAGGTAAAAAAGATTTGTCATGCTGAACGGAGTGAAGCATCTATTATTGAACTTTTCAATTGTAGAATAGATCCTTCGTTCCTCAGGATGACAAAAAACAAGATAAAATGCCCTCTTTGCGGCAAAGCCGGAGAGAGGGTGGTTCAGCGAAGCATAGACGGGGTGAGTCGATTATGCGAATGCCATAGCTTTAAAAACCCTTCTAATCTTAGACTATTACGCTCTACAGGAGCATCATTTTGTCAAAAAGTGGGTTTACATGGTTTACACTTTTCAAGGCTTGAATTCATATAAATAACTCATAATCAATATAATAAATAAATTTACCGCCAAAAAGTGTAAACCATAATTTTGTCCATGTTACCATTGCATAACTTACAGCAGGCATCGGTTAAAGTAAATTCCCAGGCGTTTGCCCCCAACAAAAAAGGCCCGCGAAATCGCGGGCCTTATCAGGGGTTATATTTTTTATTAAGCTACCATCAGTTTATTAACCAATAGGCTCAGGTCGGCTTTGTTACCGTTTAATTTGGTCAACATGTTGGTTAAACCAAATTCTTTGATCTGTTCGCTTTTTGAGGCTTTTACCAATTCCTGCATTACCTGTGGTATCAGCGCGTTGGCTGTTGCCAGTGATTGTACCGGATCGATATGATAAAAAGTATTTAAACGGTTGGCAAAGCGGTTTACAATGCTTGATACTAATGAATGATTGTAAATACCCGACGACTGAAAATACTTGATAAGCTCTTTCAACTTACCATTTTCCATCTGGCCTTTTAAAACCTCAATGATGGAACTTGATGCTTCAATCATCACTGCTTCGCGGTGCTTTGCAGGTATTACTGGGTTGTTAACAACAGCCGTCCCGGCGTTATTTTTTACAAGCAAAAAAAGTTTTTCAAACATGACCTTTTTTATTTTTACTTTTAAATTTACAAATTGATGATAAATCAACCATTTGATTATCAACAAGACAAATATATCAAATAACTATTTGAAATATCCAAACAATTGTCAAATATTTTTAAAATTTTCGTAATTTTTAGGTGTAAAACAAACACTATGTAAACAGTGTTAAAACAACACTAAGAATTGTTAGTTTTATATTTAATATCCACCTAACAATTAACTTGTTACTTTTGTTAAAAAACACTTCAATTATGCTGCCAAACATCGATTTTACCACCACCCAGAGTTATAAATATTTAACAGACCATTACATCGACATCGTATCGAAAAGTCTGAAAGAGCTGTTTGATACTGATAAAGAGCGATTTAAGAAATTCCACATCCAGTTTGAAGACATTTTGTTTGATTATTCCAAAAACCGCATTGATGAGCAAACTATCGCTTTATTGATACAGTTAGCCAAGGAATGTTCACTAAATAAGGCAATTGAGGCCATGTTTTCTGGCGAAAGGATCAACGTTACCGAAGACCGCCCGGTACTGCACATCGCCCTGCGTAACCGCAGCAACAAACCTATTTATGTTGATGGCAAAGATGTGATGCCCGATGTAAATAAAGTGTTGGACCATATGAAAGATTTCAGCCACGCCATTATATCAGGCGACTGGAAAGGTTATACCGGCAAACCGATCACCGATGTGGTGAACATTGGTATAGGCGGATCTGACCTGGGTCCGGTAATGGTTACCGAAGCATTAAAAGCTTACAAAAACCACCTGACCCTGCACTTTGTGTCTAACGTTGATGGCACACACATCGCCGAGACATTAAAAGTGGTTGACCCGGAGACTACTTTATTCCTTATAGCATCTAAAACATTCACCACGCAGGAAACTATGGCGAATGCCCATAGCGCACGCGACTGGTTCCTGGCTGCCGGAGCTAAAGAGGCTGATGTAGCCAAACATTTCGCCGCCCTGTCAACCAATGCTGCCGCTGTTAGTAAATTCGGCATCGACACCAAAAACATGTTTGAGTTTTGGGATTGGGTTGGTGGTCGCTACTCTTTATGGAGCGCTATTGGTCTTTCTATCTCTTTAAGCATTGGTTTTGATAATTTTGTAAAACTGCTGGAAGGCGCCCATGCTACCGACGAACATTTCCGTACTACCGAGTTTGAACAAAACATCCCAGTGATACAGGCTTTAGTAGGTATCTGGTACAATAACTTCTTTGAATCTGAAACCAACGTGATATTGCCATATGATCAGTACATGCACCGTTTCGCCGCCTATTTTCAACAGGGCGATATGGAAAGCAATGGTAAACATGTGGATCGTAACGGTAAAGAGGTTGATTACTCAACCGGCCCTATCATCTGGGGCGAGCCAGGCACCAACGGCCAGCACGCTTTTTACCAGCTGATACACCAGGGCACCAAACTGATTCCTGCCGACTTTATAGCGCCCGCACAATCACACAATCCGCTTGGCGAGCATCATAACATGTTACTATCAAACTTCTTTGCGCAAACCGAAGCTTTAATGAATGGCAAGACAGAGGAAGTAGTAATTGACGAGTTAAAAGCAGCCGGTAAAACAGAAGCAGAAATAGCGGAAATAGCGCCTTTCAAAGTGTTTGAAGGTAACCGCCCAACCAACTCGTTCCTGCTTAAAAAAATCACTCCGCATAGCCTGGGTTCGTTAATTGCAATGTATGAGCACAAAATATTTGTACAGGGCATTATCTGGAACATCTACAGCTTTGACCAATGGGGTGTTGAACTGGGCAAACAACTGGCCGGCAAGATCCTTCCAGAGTTAAAAGATAACAGCGAAATCAGCAGCCATGATTCATCAACCAACGGTTTGATCAATCAGTATAAAGCCTGGAGGTAAGCCCCCCGGCCCCCTGAAGGGGGAGCTTTTGATTAGCATATTCATTTTAAAATAAAAGGGCCCACAATTGTGGGCCCTTTTGGTATTTTTACATCTATTGATTATATGAGGCTAAAGCCAAACTTGTATTCTTGATATCCGTTGGCTGAAGCCAACGGCAATGAATTTGATTTGCACTTGTTTAAAAGCTTATTAATTTAGGATGGTGTTGGCTTTTTGTTATAACTCTACGGCTGAAGCCAACGGCAATGAATTTGATTTACACTTATTCAAAAGCTTATTAATTTAGGGTAGCGCAGACTTCTTGTTATAATTCTATGACTGAGGCCCACAGCAATGAATTTGATTTGCATTTGTTTAAAAGCTTATTAATTTAGGGGAACACGGGCTTTTCATTATAATTTCATAGCCGAAGCCAATGACTATAAATTTGATTCGAAATTTATTTTCCGATCCAATAAATCTGCATAAATTAAAAATCATTAATTTACATAAGGAAATTCATTGCCGTCCCATTTATGGGACGGACTATTCAAACACAAAAGTGGCTTTAGCCGAACTTATATCATGTCATTCGTAAAAATCTGGATTCACTTAGTTTTTGCCACAAAAAATCGTGAACCATGGCTTAAAAAAGAATTCAGATATGATCTATTTAAACACATTGCCGAAAACTGTTTAGAGAAAGAAATTTTTCTACAAGCAATTAATGGCTATGCAGACCATTTACATTGCCTTATCTCTTTAGGAAAAGATCAAAATATTGCAAAGATAAGTCAGCTGATAAAAGGCGAATCATCATTTTGGATCAACAAAAACAATCTTGTCTCTGAAAAATTTAGCTGGCAGGACGATTATTTTGCCGTTTCAGTAAGTGAATCACAAGTAGACATTGTTATTAACTATATAAAGAATCAAGAAAATCATCATTTAAAAAAATCATTTCAAGAAGAGGTTGATGAATTTATGATTAAATATGGATGGCAAGCAAATAAATAACCAAAAGAGCCTGCAATTGCAGGCTCTTTTCTTTTTAAAATATGCTAATCAAAAGCTTTTCTTTTAGAGGGCTATTGTTTCACAACCTTTATCTGGTATAAATGAGGCCATTTTTTGCCGGTTACAAACAGGCGTTGAGTAGTGGCATCATAAGCTATACCGTTGAGTACGTTGTTACCCCAATCCCTGTCCTGCGGACGGCTGGCCATGGGGTAAAGATTTTTCATGTCTATTTTTTGCAGTACTGCGCCTGTTTTTGGATCAATCACCAATATATCATCCGTTTGATATACGTTTGCATATAGCTTACCATTAATATATTCCAATTCGTTAACAGAATCTACCTTGGCTTTATCATCATAAACATCAATGTAGCCTTTTTGCTGATAGGTATCTTTATCCAGGAACCAGATGCGGTTGGTACTATCGTCCATATATAATTTTTTGCCGTCGAAACACATACCCCAGCCTTCTACACCCACATTATTGGTAAATGTGCTTAACAGTTTCAGTGAATTTTTATCATACACAAAACCAACCTTTTCCCTATAGGTAAGCTGGATAACCTTATCGCCCACTACAGATAATCCTTCTCCAAAATATTGCGCTCCGAGTTTGGTCTCCTTTAATATTTTTCCGGTTTCCAGATCAACTTTCCTGATAGTAGAATGGCCTGGTTCGCCGGTACTTTCGTACAGAACGCCATCAGCATATTGCAAACCCTCGGTGTAGGCACTAGTATCATGCGGAAACACTTTCTCAACTTTATAGGTCAGCAATTCAGGCGCTTTAGCTGCCAGTAAAATAATATTGGTAGTTACTTCCTGATCTTTACCACCGGCATACACTTTAGCTGTTATAACTTTAATACCCAGCGGGATAGTATCTGTTTTGATACTGATTCCGGCCGAATCTTTAGCAACGCCTAATCTTAAGGCATCCAGCATATATACGATGGAATCTGGTTTACTATCGGCAGGTAAGCTCACTTTGATCTTTACGTCGTCACCAGCTTTGTAGGATGTACCGGCTTCCGGGCTGATGGTATAATCAGTGGCATTATCTTTGGATTTATTATTGCAGCTACAGCCAAAGGCCAATAAGGCACAGGCGGTAAAAAGTATTTTTATTTTATTATTCATAAGCAAATTAAGTGGCCGAAGGCCAAAACGCATCTTCAATATGGTTTAGTATATAATTTTTATCCCTGTCAAACAAAATAGCGATGATATCAAACCGCACTTCACCCTGGTGGTTCATGAGGTAAATATATTCATCTGCCGCATCAGCCAGTAACTTTTGTTTACGGGCATCCACAAAATCCTCGGGTTCACCAAAACCGTTGCCGGTACGGGTTTTTACTTCGGTAAATATAATAACCTTGTCTTTATATGCAATCAGATCTATCTCGGCTTTTCCATGGGTCCAGTTCTCATCGAGTATTTCGTAGCCGGCATTTTCCAGATGGGTTTTGGCTAAAGCTTCGCCGGCGCGGCCAAGGTCGAGGTGTTTGGCCATTTATTTAGAGTTAAGAGTCAAGAACCAAGAATTAAGACAGTAATAAAACAAGGCAATAACAAGGGCGCAACTAAGTGGATTTGCTTTACGCTCTTCTTGATTCCTGATTCTAATATCTTGACTCCTGTTTTGCATTATTTGATAATTACCGAGCCTAAAAAATCGGAGATCATTTTTTCGACCTTTTTCATGCGGATATACTGGTTCAGCAATATTTCCTGGTCGGCCTCGGTTTCGGCCTTTTGCAGTTCATTGCGCAGGGCCTCGAGCATTTTACCCACTTTGTGCTTCTTGAGATGAAAAATGGCACCCAAAATGGCAGCTTTCATGTTATCCTGCTCATCGTGTATCATGATCCTGTGCATCTCGTACCAATTTTCGCTCAGCGTATACTTGGAAGCCAGCATGTTAACCGTGAGGTCAACAATACCTTTATCCTGGTGATGAATAAAATAGGCATCATCGGGCAGTACGCCATTCTCCACTTCCTGCCGGTACAGATCTGTAAACATTTTACAAACCGGATGTTCAAAGGTAACGTCGCCCAGTTCGGCTATCATAAAGGGACCGATATAAGTATTGGCGATGCCATCCCAGTCAATCATTCTGTTGCCATACAGGAGCAATAGCCTGATGATTTCCTTTTCCTGCGCGCTCTCATCTTTGGCTTCCTGAATTTCAGGCTCGTCAAAAAAGTTAGGTTCGTCCGGAGGTTGCTGCGGAGAGTACCGGGTATTTTGTTGCTGCTGACCATCCTTTTTGGCTTTGGCCTGCCGCATTTTATTCAGTTCGGACAGTAGCGAGCGTTCATCTATCTGTAAAAGATAGCTGCATTCCTTGATAAAAACCGAGGCCTTGATGGAGTCGGGTATCTTGGCGATGCTTTCTACAATTTCGCGGATGATCTCGGCTTTTTTTATAGGATCGTTACCGGCATCTTTTAAAAGCAGGTTGGCTTTATACAGGATAAAGTCCTTTTTATTTTCCTCAATATGCTTTTTGAAGGCATTGGTACCTACCAGGCGTACATAGGAGTCGGGGTCATGCCCGTCGGGAAACGAAACCACTTTCACGTTAAGCCCTGCTTCCAATATCATATCCAGCCCGCGCAGGGATGCTTTGATACCGGCTGCATCGCCGTCATACAAAATGGTGATGTTCTGCGTAAAACGGCTTATCAGCCTGATCTGCTCGGTAGTTAGTGAGGTACCAGACGATGCCACCACGTTTTCGATACCGGCCTGGTGAACAGACAGTACGTCGGCATAACCTTCAACCAGGTAACAGTTATCTTCATCGCGGATAGCTTTTTTGGCAAAGTATAACCCGTAAAGTACGTTTGATTTATGGTAGATCTCACTCTCGGGCGAGTTCACATACTTGGGTACATTCTTATCTTTCTTCAGTGTACGCCCACCAAAGGCTATTACACGACCGGTAAAGCTATGTATCGGAAACATTACCCGGCCACGGTACCTGTCGTACAGCGTACCGTTATCTCGCTTAACCGACAGTCCGCTTTCTTCCAAAAACTGCTGCTGATAGCCTTGATTGATAGCCGTTCCCGTAAAAGCTTCCCATTGATCGGGCGAATAACCGAGTTCGAATTTTTTAATGGTTTCGGTACTGAAGCCCCGCTCCTTAAAATAACTCAGACCAATATTTTTACCCTCTTCGGTATCCAGTAAACTTTCATGAAAAAATTTGGCGGCAAAGGCCGTTACGATCATGAGGCTTTCGCGGCGCTGGTCTTCCTCTTTGTTTTCGGGATGATCAATGGTTTCTTCAACCTCGATGCCGTACTTTTTGGCCAGCCATTTTAAAGCTTCGGGATAGCTGAATTTCTCCAGCTCCATTAAAAAAGTAACCGCCGAACCACCTTTACCCGTCGAGAAATCTTTGAAAATACCTTTTGCGGGCGATACCGTGAACGATGGGGTACGCTCATTAGCAAAAGGCGATAGGCCCACATAGTTGGCACCACGTTTTTTTAATTGTACAAACTCCCCTATCACCTCCACAATGTCGGTGGCTTCCATAATACGGTCGATAGTGGATTTTATGATCATGAGCTAAAATGCAAAGGTAGGTCATCGAGGTTTTAGTATCAAGTAGCTAGTATCAAGTATCAAGATTTTAAAAATTTATTTTCAATTGTAAAGCTGTCTTGATACTTGATACTAGCTACTTGATACTAACCAAACGCGGCTTTAAAAAAGTAACGGCTATGCCTACAAGCACAATTACACTGCCTATTATTTCTTTCAGCTGCAAACTTTCATGCAGTAAAATCACGGCTATAATCCCTGCAATTACCGTTTGCCCCAAAAGCGCTATGGCTACTTTTGTACTTTCCAAAAATCGCAGCGAATAGTTTATCGTTATCCAGCCGGTTAACTGGCAAAGCAGGCTCATTCCCAAAAAACAAAGCCAGCTATTTAAGGGGAAATTAACCAGGTTATTGCCCTGCCAGCAACTGATGATCAGCAGAAAAATACTCGCCGCCAGCATATTATAAAACATAAACGACAGCGTGCCTATCCGCTGTAAAATATTATTGGTTATTACAATATAAACGGAATAAAACATACTGGCCAGTAGCGCCAGCACGATACCAATATTAAACTGCAGATTCAATATATTTTGATAACCCACTAAAATGACCATCCCTACTATGGCTATACCTGTACCCGCCCAAAACAGCATTCCCGATTTTTTGCGAAGGATAAAAAAACTGATGAGCCCCACCCAAACGGGGGCCAGGTTAGCCAGCAAGGTTGATACAGTGGCGCTAATATGCCCCAATGAAATATTCCACACAGCAATGTCTGAAGCAAAGATAAGTCCGCCAAGAAAAGCAGTTAACAGATCTTTAGTTTCAATTTTAAGGTTTACCTTCCAGAAACACCAGGGAGCCAATACCAGCCAGGCCAAAAACACCCGGTAAAAAGCTGCTGTAATGGGCGGAGCCCCGCAAAGCTTTACAAATATGGGCGAAAAGGCTATACATAAAATACCGATAGCAAGACTTACTTTGGGATTCATAGGGGTAATGGATGAGGGACAAATTTAAAGAAATAGGCTGCAATAAAATATTAAAGTTGGTGCTGTAGCAAAAGCATTTAATTAGTCGTAATATTAAAAAAACCAAACCTGCATTATGAAAACACCTGCATTTATACTATTGTTATTCTTAGCCTTAGCAACTACATCGTGCCAAAAACACCGCAATTGCTGCGTATTGCCTGTTGTAACCAACCAGATATCGGCAACAAAGGATGGGACCAGCTGGCGTGCACCCTCACAAATAGATGTTATAAAACCCGGTGTTACCGATACGCTTATTTTACGTGGGCACATTGGTGAAGAAAATATAGCGTTTACCCTGAAACGAAACAGCGCAGACAACTACACCCTGGTTGATGCAACTTACTTTACCACAGTTGGTCAGGACGCGGTTGTTAGCACTTTTGTTTTGGATAAATCAAAGGATAATACTTTCACCGTAACAACATCAGCCGATGAAAAAAATTTCCAGGGTAGCTTTTCATTGTATTTTAAACAAACTTATGGCAATACGTTATCCCCCGCTTACCCGGCTGCCCTCAGTTTTAAAGATGGTATTTATAAGGCTACCCAGTCATCAAAATAGCATTCAAGTGCACTATCTGGTTACATAATTAATTGTATTTTTGCGACTCTAAAAAATATATTTATATGAGTCAGCGAGTAAAGATTAAAGCATTGCTGCAAAGTCAGCAAACCGACATTGATGTAACTGTAAAAGGATGGGTGCGTGCATTCCGTTCCAATCGTTTCATTGCTTTAAATGATGGCTCAACCAATAATAACATCCAAGTTGTAGTTGATTTCGAAAATACTGATCCTGCATTATTAAAACGCATTACCGTGGGTGCTGCATTAAGCATTACCGGTAAGTTAATTGCTTCGCAAGGCAAAGGTCAAACAGTTGAAGTTATAGCTACGGACATTGAAATACTAGGCGACAGCGATCCTGAAAAATACCCTATCCAGCCTAAAAAACATAGCCTGGAATTTTTGCGAGAGAACGCCCACCTGCGTTTCCGTACCAGTACTTTTGGGGCGATATTCCGGTTACGTAACAGTTTGGCTTTTGCGGTACACCAGTTTTTCCAGGAGCGTGGTTTCGTTTACCTGCATACCCCGGTGATCACCGCATCTGACGCGGAAGGTGCAGGCGAAACTTTCCACGTAACCAACTTCGATCTGGATAACATCCCGAAAACAGATACCGGCGAGATCGATTTTAAACAGGACTTTTTTGGCCGCCCTACCAACCTCACCGTATCCGGACAACTGGAAGGTGAGCTTGGCGCTATGGCCCTGAGCGATGTATATACTTTTGGCCCAACTTTCCGTGCCGAAAACTCCAACACCACCCGTCACCTGGCCGAGTTTTGGATGATTGAACCTGAAGTTGCCTTTAACAGTCTGGCTGATAATATGGACCTGGCCGAGGACATGCTGAAATACGTGATCCAATACGCCCTGGATAAAAATGCCGATGATATCGAGTTTTTAACGCAGCGCCTGGCCGAGGAAGAAAAACAAAAACCACAGAACGAGCGTTCAGAAATGACCCTGCTCGAAAAACTGCAATTTTGTTTAACTCATGATTTTGAACGCCTTACTTATACAGAGGCTATCGAAATTTTGAAGGAATCGACCCCGAACAAAAAGAAAAAGTTCCAATACCCGATCGAAGGCTGGGGAACCGACCTGCAAAGCGAACACGAGCGTTACCTGGTTGAAAAGCATTTCAAAAAACCAGTGATCCTGACCGATTATCCAAAAGAGATCAAGGCGTTTTACATGCGTCAGAACGACGACGGCAAAACCGTTGGCGCTATGGATATCCTGTTCCCGGGCATTGGCGAAATCATAGGCGGATCGGCGCGTGAAGAGCGTTTGGATAAGCTGGAACAACGCATGGACGAAATGGGCATCCCCAAAGATGAACTTTGGTGGTACTTGGATACACGTCGTTTTGGCTCCTGCCCGCACGCTGGTTTCGGACTGGGCTTTGAACGCCTGGTGCTGTTTGTAACCGGCATGGGTAACATCCGCGATGTGATCCCTTTCCCAAGGTTCCCGAAAAATGCGGAGTTTTAAATCTCACCTTAACCCTCTCCTTTTAGGAGGGGGTTTTGTATTTTTAGCCCATGCCCATAATTGAATTAGCCACCCATATCAATGCCCCAATCGAAAAATGTTTCGATCTGGCCCGGAACATCGATGTACATGTGGCTTCAACCCGGCATACCGGCGAAACCGCCATCGCAGGCCGTACCAGTGGCTTAATTGAATTGGGCGAATGGGTTACCTGGCGGGCCAAACATTTTGGCATTTGGCAAACGCTAACCTCCAAAATCACCGAGCTCCAGTACCCAAACTTTTTTACCGATGAAATGGTTCAGGGAGCTTTCAAAAATTTCAGGCATGAGCATTACTTTTTTGCGATAAAAGAGGAAACGCTCATGAAAGACATCTTTCGGTACGAGTCACCGTATGGTACTGTGTTCGACCTTATTTTTCTGCAAAACTATATGTACCGGCTTTTAGAAAAACGCAACCTGGTGATCAAAGAAATAGCTGAAGCCCCGGCCCTCGGTTAAATCGAGAATATCGAATTTCGAGTACTAAACATCGAAGTATTTCGAAATTCATCATTCAACATCCGGTGTTCGATATTATTTTTCACAATTATCAAATGCATACATTACACAATGACTTTTAACTCAACTATTCTTATCCACCCGGGACTGGGAAACTCCGGTCCGGCGCACTGGCAATCGCTTTGGGAAAAGCAATTTAACTTTGGCCGTATCGAAGAGCAGGACTGGGATACCCCGGTTTGCAGCGACTGGATAACTACCCTCAACAACTATGTACAGCAACATGATCCTCAAAATGTAATTCTGGTTGGTCATAGTCTGGCCTGTACCACTATAGCCTATTGGGCAAAGGAGTACAATATCAATATCAAAGGAGCTTTACTGGTAGCCCCAAGCGATACCGAAGCCGATACCTATCCCCCGGGCACTACTGGTTTTACGCCTGTACCATTGATCAAACTACCGTTCAGGAGCATCACTGTAGCCAGCAGCAACGACTATTATGTAAGCAGCGAACGCGCCCGTTTATTTGCCAATAGCTGGGGTAGTGAGTTGGTAGAGATAGGCGACGCCGGTCATATTAATTTAGCATCGGGCTTTGGTGAATGGCCGCAGGGATTGGAGTTGCTGAAGCGATTGGATAATTGATATATTTATCACGTTCAAGAACCATCCGTCATTGCGAGGTACGAAGCAAGTATCTCCAACTTGTCATCCTGAGGAACGAAGGATCTAATCGCCTAATAGATTCTTCGCTACGCTCAGAATGACAAGCTTTTTAGGTGCTTCGTACCTCGCAACGACACATTTTTACTGTTAGAAATCAACATACATCATGCTTATCAGCCCATCTACCCTCCGCACCTTTACCGAAAATATTTTCAAAGCTATAGGCTGCAGTACAGAACATGCTACACTTGCCGCTGATGTTTTGCTGCGTTCCGATCTGCGGGGGATAGACTCGCATGGCGTGGCCCGCCTGAGCGGCTATGTGCGCCTCTGGGAGAAAAACCGAATCAATGCTACACCCAACATTAGGATAGTACACGAAACACCCACCACGGCCACCGTTGACGGCGATGCGGGCCTGGGGCTCGTAGTAGCTCCCTTTGCCATGCAGATAGCCATCAAAAAAGCCGAATTATATGGTTCGGGCTGGGTATCGGTACGTAACTCCAATCACTTTGGTATTGCCGGTTACCATGCCCTGATGGCGGTTGAAAAAGATATGATCGGTTTTGCCATGACCAATGCTAGTCCGCTGGTGGCGCCAACCTTTTCGAGCGAGCGCCTGCTAGGTACCAACCCCATGTGCTATGCCTTCCCGGCGGGGCACTACCCACCCGTAGTGGTTGATCTGGCAACCTCGGCCGCGGCCAATGGCAAGCTCGAGATTGCCCAACGATTAGGCAAGCAAGTGCCTGAGGGCTGGATTCAGGACCAACACGGCCAGTATACTACCGATCCGCATGCCCTTAAAACCGGCGGTGCGCTGTTACCCTTGGGCGGCGACCGCGACCATGGCAGTCATAAAGGCTTTGGGCTGAGTGCTACGGTGGATATTTTGTCGGCGGTACTGTCTGGTGCCAATTATGGGCCCTGGGTGCCTCCTTTTGTGGCTTTTCTGGATCCGCCGGCCAACCCGGTTGGGCAAGGTATTGGTCATTTTGTGGGTGCTATGCGGGTGGATGGTTTTCGCCCGGTAGATGAGTTTAAGAGCCACCTGGATAACTGGATAGCCCGGTTCAAGACTTCTGCTACTGTCGACCCTACCCAGAAGGTCATCATCCCCGGTGAGCCCGAACTGGAGGCCGAACATCGTAGAGGCACCCATGGCATACCCCTGGTTGATGCCGTGGTGACCGACCTGCATATTTTGGCCGAACGTTTTGGTGTAGAACCATTGCAGGGATTATAGTCCATGGCTTCAGCTTTCAGCTGAATATAAGCCGGAGGCAACCACGAAAAATACAGTGTTAATTTCGGGATAGCGAATTCATAAACAGCGCAGGCCTATACATTGTACAAACCCCTCCCTGCCCCTCCCGTTGGGAGGGAATCGCACTTATCCCAACTTTCTTTTTATTTCCCTACAGAGTCACATAACAGATGCTTCACTGCGTTCAGCATGACAAATGTTTTTTTCACACCCTCTTTCCGGCGAAGCCGAAGAGAGGGTCGTCCAGCGCAGCGCAGACGGGGTGAGTCTTCGCACCTCGCAATGACGCTCGTTTAATAATAGAAACAAAAAAAGCCCACCCGGTAAACCAGGCAGGCTATGTAATTTCTTATTCCCCTTTCGGGGGGGGGGTAGGGGCTTAATGAATAATGTTAAACAACCTGCTCCACCTGATCTTGCTCAGGAAGCTGGCATTATCATCGATACTCATCCAGATGAACAGCGCCTTACCCACGATATGGTCTTCGGGTACAAATCCCCAGAAACGTGAATCCTCGGAATTGTGGCGATTATCACCCATCATAAAGTAATAGTTCAGTTTAAAAGTGTAGGTATCCGTCTTTTTCCCGTTGATCAGGATATCCTTACCTACAACCTGCACCTTGTTACCCTCATAAATTTCAATAGCGCGGCCATAAACCGGAAAGGTTAAGCTATCCAATTTTACTGTCCAGCCTTTTTTGGGCACAATGATGGGGCCGTAATTATCTACGTTCCATTTAAAGTTCGGGAAGTTGGGTGTAATCTTATAATTCGGGAATTTTACCGGGTAAACATCACCATTTAACTGATCCGGAACCCCGGCAGGAGATATATTAGGTGTAACTGATTTAATGTTAGAGTACCCCCTTAATGCATTAGCTGATGCTACGGTGGTATTGGTAGTAAAAGTATTGTTGATTCCCGGTGCAATATCCTCCAGGTGAAGCTCATTAACTAACTGCGGATTAATTTCGCTGCCATCTGATTTTACCAGGTAATTCATTTCGCCGTGGGGAGGTGTAATGGCCGGTTTGCCATTGATAACCACCTGCGCATTCACTACACTCAGTGTATCACCGGGGGTACCCTGACAGCGTTTAATATAGTTTTCACGTTTATCAACCGGGCGATATAATGGCGAATCGGCATCCATGGGATAGTTAAATACTACTACGTCGCCTTTTTTCACATCGCTCAAACCGGGTAAACGGTAATACGGCAGTTCGATACCATCCCAGTAAGCCTTGGTATTGATAAGCGGCATGGTATGATGCGCAAACGGGAAAGCTACGGGCGTCATAGGCAGGCGGGCTCCGTAGTTCACTTTACTTACAAACAGGTAATCGCCAATTAACAGCGAGCTTTCCATAGAAGCACTCGGAATCACATAAGCCTCAATAAACAACGTACGGATCAGCGTGGCGGCTATCACCGCGAAAATAATGGCATCCGCCCATTCGCGGGCAGCG
This sequence comes from Mucilaginibacter inviolabilis, assembly GCF_011089895.1. NCBI lineage: Bacteria > Pseudomonadati > Bacteroidota > Sphingobacteriia > Sphingobacteriales > Sphingobacteriaceae > Mucilaginibacter > Mucilaginibacter inviolabilis. The sequence goes on along the minus strand of NZ_JAANAT010000002.1, from coordinate 425,090 downwards.
GTCTTTTTCAGGGCTATTTTATATTTTTCCCTAAACTCCGGACTGGCAGATTGCCCCAGGTATTTGGTATCCTTATCAAAACCCCATTTAGGTAAAAATATAAATGGTAAAGCCACGCCCAAAATATGGTCGAGCAGGCTGAATTTACCAAACGACTTGATAAAATCAACGGTGAGACCAATCATTACCAATATGTTCAATCCGGGAACCAACACCAGTATAAACCACCAGGCGGGCCTGCCGCTTAGTTTAATCATGCCGTAAATATTGTATAAAGGCACAATGCCTTCCCAGCCTGGTCTGCCGGCTTTTTCAAACAATTTCCATAACCCTACGTAAGGCAGTATAACCAGTAGTATAATAGCAAGTATAATGTTCACTTTTTTGTATTTAAATTCTAATTATTAATAACGTCATTTCTAACAGGGTGTCATGCTGAGCTCCACCGAAGCATGGTGGGCAGGGCCTCTGCGCTCTACCCTTCGACGGAGCTCAGGGTGACACCCTCCCTTATGAGCACGCTCAATGTATCCCTCTAAACAACCTGTTCCAGCGTATTTTATTTACAAATGAGGCGGTGCTATCCACACTTAGCCAGGTAAATAAAGCCTTACCTACTACATGGTCTTCGGGTAAAAATCCCCAGTAACGCGAATCTTCGGAGTTATGGCGATTATCCCCCATCATCCAGTAGTAGTTGAGTTTAAAAGTGTAAGTATCGGCTTTTTTATCGTTTATATAAATATCATGGCCAACTACTTTTACTTTATTATGCTCATAAATTTCAATAGCCCTACCATAAACCGGAAAGGTTAAACTATCCAGCTTCACTGTCCAGCCTTTTTTAGGGATGATGATGGGGCCGAAATTATCAACATTCCAGGTATAATGCGGAAAATTTGATGTGTTTTTATAACGTGGATATTTAGCCGGATAAACAGGGTTCAAATCATCGGCAATGCCTTTAGGCGCAATATCAGCCGTAACCGATTTGATATTGGAATAGCCCCTTAATGTTTTGGCCGATTCAACCGTCGTATTGGTTTTAAATGTAGTGCTATCAATAATACCAATATCGGTTAAATGGAGTTCGTTGATCAATTGCGGATTTATCTGGCTGCCATCGGTTTTTACTACGTAGGCCATTTCGCCTTTGCCTGGGGTAGTTTCGGGCCTGCCATTGATATATACCTGTGCATTTACCAGGCTCAGGGTGTCGCCGGGAGTACCCTGGCAACGTTTAATGATATTTTCGCGTTTATCAACCGGGCGGTAATACGGCGAGTCGGCTTCTATGGGGGCGTTAAACACCACAATGTCGCCTTTTTTAATATCGCTGAAACCCGGTAAACGATAATAGGGTAACTGTATACCATCCCAGTAGGCTTTTGCATTGGTTGTATACGGGATAGTGTGGTGCATAAAAGGTATAGCCACCGGTGTTATAGGCATGCGGGCACCATAGTTAACCTTACTTACAAATAAATAATCGCCAATGAGCAGGGAGCTTTCCATCGATCCGCTGGGGATAACGTAGGCCTCAATAAAGAGGGTACGTATCAGCGTAGCCGCAATTACCGCGAAAATAATAGCATCGCCCCATTCACGCAAGGCACTCTTTTTCTTTTTAGGTTTGCTTTTATCTTTTTTCCAGAATTTCCAGTTCATAAATGAATTGATGTGCAAATTTCAAATGCGCAGACTTTTTAAAAGTATGTATTTATTTTTTTATTACCTATGACTGTTTTGTAAGCTATATGTTACTAAAAATTGATGTGCAGATATGCGGATGTGTAAATGATTCGTGGATGTGCGGATATGCAGATGATTTTATTTGCACATCTATAATTTGTACATATATTTTTTCATTTGCACATCTGCATATTTGCACATTCGCACATCTATTCTCACATCCGCACATCTATTCTCACATCTATTTTATCATCCTCATTACCCTGCTCCATCTGATCTTATGGGTTTCGGCATCCCAACTCATCCACACAAACAAGGCCTTGCCAACAATATGATCTTCGGGTACAAAGCCCCAAAAGCGTGAATCTTCGGAATTATGCCGGTTATCACCCATCATCCAGTAATAATTGAGCTTAAAGGTATAACTGTCGGCTGGCTTACCGTTGATGCTGATATGATTATCGTTTACCTGCAGCTTGTTTTGTTCATAAACTTCAATAGCACGACGATAGATGGGGAGGGTTAGGCTGTCGAGTTTTACCGTCCAGCCTTTTTTGGGGATAATAATGGGACCCAGATTATCTACATTCCACCGGAATTTTGGATTATGCGGAAATACCTCCGGATCATAAACTCCATTAAACCGGATGTTTGGCCTAACCGATTTGATGCCAGCCTGCTGTTTCAACAAAGCGGCCGACTGCGCGGTCATGTTCATCATAAAATCCTGATTGGTAAACTGCTGAATATCTGACAGGTGCAAGTCACGGGCCAGTTGCCGGTTAAAACTACTGCCATCGTTACGTACCATGTATTCCATTTCACCATGTGATGGCGTAATGGCCGCTTCATCATTTACATACACTTTTGCATTAAGCAAACTCAGGGTATCGCCGGGAGTTCCCTGGCAGCGTTTGATATAATTTTCGCGTTTATCAACCGGGCGGTAAAAGGGCGAATCGGCGTCCATGGGAAAGTTAAATACCACTACATCGCCCTTTTTTATATCACCCAAACCGGGCAGCCTGAAATACGGCAGTTTAATACCATTCCAATAGGCCTTACCCCCAATAATTGGCATGGTATGGTGTGCAAAGGGAAAAGCTACCGGTGTTATGGGCAGGCGCGCGCCATAATTTATTTTGCTCACAAACAAAAAATCGCCTACGAGCAGTGAGCTTTCCATGGATGGTGTGGGTATGGTGTAGGCTTCAATAAAAAGCGAACGAATAAGCGTAGCGGCAACTACTGCAAAAATCACCGCCTCGGCCCATTCGCGGGTGGTTGATTTCTGCAAATCCTTCCGGTGCTTTTCATGAAAACTGATAGTTGCAGATGGCCCCAGATAGCGTGTATTTTTATCAAAACCCCATTTAGGTAAACAAATAAAGGGCAACAGGATAATGGCTGCGTTTTGACTTATTTTAAATTTGCCGTATGATTTAATAAAATCAACCGCTACCCCTACACCAATAATAATATTGATGCCAGGTATCAGCAACAGCAGCAATAGCCACCAGGGCCTGCCGCTGATTTTGAGTATGATATAGACATTGTAAACCGGAATGAGGGATTCCCAACCCGGGCGACCGGCTTTTTCAAATAACTTCCATAAGCCGATAACCATTAAAATGGTTAATGGCCCGGCAGTTAAACAAAAAGCGGTGTAAGTGGCTATATCCATTTAAAAATAGCGGTGCTATTTAAAATCAAACATAGCATCAACCGAATAGAAGCCTTTTTTATTGTGCACCCATTCGGCTGCCAATACTGCGCCCAGGGCAAAACCATTGCGGTTGTGGGCGGTATGTTTAAATTCGATGGTATCTACTTCCGAGTCGTAAATAACGGTATGCGTACCCGGAACGCTGTCAATACGTAAAGATTCGATCAGCAATTGATTATTGGAAACCGCATCGTCATCACTTTTATCATCTGTAGTTAAAACATTAACCCATTCAGATTTAGTTTCCAGGTTATCCAGGATACCTTCGGCAATGGTGATAGCGGTGCCGCTGGGAGAATCGAGCTTTTGAGTATGATGAATTTCTTCTACCTGCACATCATAGTACGGATAGTTGTTCATCACTTTGGCCAGCAGGCGGTTAACATGAAAAAATATATTTACACCAACACTAAAGTTTGAGCCGTAAAGCAAAGTATTATTACTCTCTTCGCAAAGCTGCTTTACCTGGGGTATCTGATCGTACCAGCCAGTTGTGCCCACTACAATGGGTACGCCTGCGTTAAAGCAATGCTTAATGTTACCCAATACCGATGCAGGCATAGTAAATTCAATAACCACATCGGCTTTTTGTAAGTTTTCAACCGTCAGATCATCCAGTGTATCGTGATCTATGGTTAATACAATTTCATGTTTGCGGCTAATGGCGATCTTCTCGATGATCTTGCCCATTTTTCCATAACCAAGTAATGCTATTTTCATATTTTTTTTTAGTATCAGGTTTAGTATTGGTATCAAGTAATTAGTATCAAGATTTCTTAAATTCTCGAATGCAGAGTTGCAGCGGTCTTGATACTAATTACTTGATACTAGCCTAAAACGTAAAGGTAATTTTTATCGACGGAATATAAGAAGTATTCGCACTTTGTGCATACATCGGCTGGTTCATTAAGCTGGGGGTAACTTTAAACCCCAGGTTATTATCAACCGTATAGGAGTGTATGAACTTGGCATCGATATAGGCATCGATAGTTTGGATGCCCCAGGCAGCTAAAATACCCAGGATGCTCAAATCGCGGTTACGCCTGTAGCCGTCAAGCTGGCTGATGATACTGGCATCAGGTACGTTATACTGGGCATATAGCTGGTATATGGCATAATACTTCTGGCCGGGTGTAGGGGCTATACCTTGCTTACGGTAATTATAGATAGCCAGATTCTCGTTATAATTGTTCTGGTTAAATATTACTGCCGAAACCAAAAGCCCTATACCGCCATAAACGATAGGCACTTTCCACCAGCGGTGGTTATACAGTTGTCCCCATCCGGGTACCATTAAAGAGTGCATTACTGCTTTGTGCGGGCTGTGTAAACTATCCGGATGATACGCTTTTTCTTTTCTGATGGGCGGGGCGAAAGAACCTGGAGCAGTATTAGACGCTTTTTTCACCGTATCGCTTTTACCAGATTTCACGGTATCGGGCCCAAGCCCCTGCGCTTTTGCAGTTAAAGCAAATACGGTAACTAAACCAATAACAAGCAGGAATTTATACATCTTTAATTTATTATTTGGTATCAAGTAGTTAGTATCAAGTATCAAGACCGTTGCATTTTTTGCACGTTCAAAAATCTTGATACCTGATACTAACTACTTGATACTAAAAATTCTAATTTTCACCAATCCAGCATCTCCAGGATACGGCCCAGATCATCTTCTGAAAGAAAAGGTATTTCAATAACACCGCTTCCTTTGTTGCCTACCTTGAGTTTTACCCTTGTACTAAATTTTGAAGCCAGATCGTCCTGTATTTTTTGCAGCTGGTATGATACGGGTTCGGGTTGTTTCCCTTCCTTCTTTACCGGCGACTTCTGCATTTCACGAGCCAGTTCTTCAGCTTTACGAACGGATAAACCTTGCTGAATGATATGTTGATGTAAATATAATTGTTTGGCGGGATCGTCAATAGTGATCAAAGCCTTGGCATGGCCCATAGTTAAAGCCCCATCGCGGATGGATGCCTGTATGCTTGGCGGCAGCTTTAACAGGCGCAGGTAGTTGGTTACGGTGGATCGGTTTTTGCTCACGCGGTCGCCCAGTTCTTCCTGCTTCAGATTACACTCCTCTATCATGCGCTGAAAGCTGAGTGCCACTTCTATAGCATTCAGGTTTTCGCGCTGAATGTTCTCGATCAGGGCCATTTCCAGCATTTGCTGGTCGTTGGCGGTACGCACATAGGCGGGCACCTGCGTTAACCCGGCTATTTTTGAAGCGCGAAAACGGCGCTCGCCCGATATAAGCTGGTATTTATGCGCATTGATGCGCCTTACCGTAATGGGTTGTATTAGCCCTTGCAGTTTAATGGAGTCGGCCAGTTCGGCCAGGGCTTGCGGGTCAAAATCGGTACGGGGCTGAAAAGGGTTTACCTCAATTTCGGCCAGCTGTATCTCATTTACCGAGCCCAGGCTATTCACCTCCACAGCTGATGTGGAGGCTTCGGTATCTTTGTCCTTAGTTTTATTATAAGGTTGTACGTTTACAGAGTCATTCAACAGCGCACTTAATCCTTTGCCCAGGGCATTTCTTCTTTCACTACTCATTGGTTACACTGTTGCTGTCGCGGCTTCCGACTCGTTCTTGGTGAGGCCGTTCTTTTCAATAATTTCGCGGGCCAGGTTTAAATAATTGATGGCACCTTTACAGGTGGCATCGTGCATAATTACCGATACACCAAAGCTTGGCGCCTCGCTTAAACGGGTGTTACGCTGAATGATGGTATCAAAAACCATATCCTCAAAATGCGTTTTCACTTCGTCAACCACCTGGTTTGATAAACGCAGACGTACATCGTACATGGTTAATAATATACCTTCAATTTCCAGCTGCGGGTTTAGGCGCGATTGTACAATTTTGATGGTATTAAGCAATTTACCCAAACCTTCTAACGCAAAATATTCGCACTGCACAGGGATAATTACCGAATTGGCTGCGGTTAACGCGTTGATAGTGATTAAACCTAATGATGGCGAACAATCGATAATAATAAAGTCATACTCGTTTTGTATGGCTTCAAATACCTGTTTCATTTTATACTCGCGGCCACTCAGGTTAATCATCTCTATCTCGGCACCTACCAGGTCGATGTGAGCTGGTAGCAGATCAAGATTAGGGGTATCCGTTTTTTGGATAGCCTCATGCGGGTCAACCTGGTTTATGATGCACTCGTAAATACTGTTCTTGATGTTACGGGGATCAAAACCGATACCCGATGTTGAATTAGCCTGCGGATCCGCATCAACCAACAAGGTTTTAAAATCTAATACGGCCAAACTTGCGGCCAGATTTATAGATGATGTAGTTTTTCCTACGCCACCTTTCTGGTTGGCTAAAGCAATTATTTTACTCATTCTATATCCTTACAAAATTTATATTACTATGATTTATAACAACGAAAAATAGAACCGGAAATTTCTACTTTCGTAAAAGTTTTTGTCCAACGGTAAAGATACGGATTTAAAACTATTCCGAAATCCACAGGATTTGGCAATTTACAAACAAATTTCAATTAGTGAATTAGTGATTTAGCGAATTATTGATAGCCTTAATGACTGATTATTAACACCTAAGATGTTGAATTTATTATTAATTAAAAAAATATCATTTCAACAATTAAAACTAATTCACTAAATCACTAATTCAATAATTCACTAATTAATAAATGATCACTATTATATCATCAACCAACCGCCCCGGAAGCCACACGCTTAAACTTGCTACCTATTATCAGCAAAAGTTGAGTGAAAAAGGCGTTGAGGCGGGTATATTTTCATTGGCCGATCTGCCGGCAAACATCATACAAACCGATTTGTACGGTAAGCGCAGTTTGGAGTTTGGCCCTATACAGAATTTGATTAACCGCACCGATAAATTCATATTTATCATCCCCGAATACAATGGCAGTTTCCCCGGTGTTCTGAAGGTTTTTATGGACGCCTGCGATTTTCCGGGTACTTTTTATGATAAAAAAGCTGCCCTGGTTGGCTTGTCATCCGGCAAATACGGCAACATCAGGGGTATCGATCATTTTACCGGGGTTTGCCATTATATGCACCTCAATATCATGTCGTTAAAAATCCATATCTCCTCTATCAATAAAGAAATGGACAAGGAAGGCAATTTGTTAAATGCCGACACTTTAAAGTTTACCGACGAACAAATTGATAAGTTTATTAAGTTTTAGTTCGCCATTATAGTCAATCAACTATTTTCATTATCAATGAGTTTGTTTAAGCGAAAAAAAACCATCCCTGAAGATGCGGTAAAAGAGGCATTGAATAACCCAAACGGATGGGTATATGCAATTGACGAAGCTTTTAAAAATGAGGAAAATGTACCACCACAGGCTATACAAGGAGCCTGGAAGGTCAACTCAGAAGGAATAATTACGGACAGCTTTATACCTAACCCCAATTACCACCCTCCTAAAAAGGCATAAAATCTAATTTACTTAGTGATCAACTTCGCCATACCAAACGCAGCAGCGGCGGCCAAGGCTCCTATCAGTAATACTTTAAGTGCTCCTTGAATGGCAGGCTGCCCGGTTACCTTGCTTTTAAAATAGCCAAACACAAACAAGCAGATCATCGTGATACCGCAGGAGTAATATAAAGCCTGTGTTGAATCAGCAATAAAAAAATAAGGCGAGAGCGGGATAATTCCCCCAATAATGTAAGACACACCAATGGTGATGGCGCTTTGCGTAGCCCGGTTGGCTTTGGGTTCTTCCAGGCCCAGCTCGTAGCGCATCATAAAATCAACCCATTTATCTTTGTCTTTGGACATTTCTTCGGCAACCTCGTTTTGCAATTTTTCTGACAGACCGAAAGCTGCAAATACTTCCTTTACTTCTGCTTTTTCCTGTTCGGGAACTTTTTCTACTTCTTCATACTCCCGTTTCAGTTCAGAGGCATAATAATCGGCTTCAGTACGACCAGCCAAAAAACCTCCGAGGCCCATAGCGATAGAGCCTGCCACAATTTCGGCTATCCCGGCCGTGATCACAATACCCGACGAGTTTACCGCCCCGCTTAAACCCGCGGCCAGGGCAAAGGGTACCGTTAGCCCATCAGACATGCCAATAACAATATCCCTGATGGTATCTGAGCTTTGTAAATGTTGTTCGTGATGCATAAGGATAAAGGTACCTTCAATAGCTTTAATAATGGGTATAAATAGCTATTTGTTATTAGTTTCGATAAGAATTAATTCTTCTGAACACACCAGGTGGTCATACAGCGCAGGTTTTGCACATTGGTGGTTTTAATAGGTTCATAAAGCGTACCGCCTAACTCGGCAGTGTACCGGAGCAGTGTTTGCTCGTTCACCAGGAAGCGTTCGGAACCATCGGGCAGCAGGTAGCGCCGATTGCCCCTGCTTATAATCAATTCTTCGATACCTGTATCCGAAGCCAGGCGGGCAAACAGATAACCACCTGGTTTCAACACACGCCACAATGAACGTACCATACTATCAAAATGCTGCTCGTTTTTGGCAAAATGCAATACAGCGCTACAGATCACCAGGTCGAAAAAATCACCGGCCCAGGGCATATCCTCCACTCCCGATACCCGGAACTTATTGAGCGCATGTGTAGATGAAAGTTTTGCCGATAGCTGTCTTACCGCCTCCACGGCTTCCGCATTTTGGTCGATGCCGTAAACATCGAAGTCATTTTGCATAAAATATACCAGGTTTCGTCCTGCACCGCAGCCAGCATCCAGTATGGTTTGGCAATGGTCAAAACGACCTTTCAATAACTGATCAAACAAATAGATATCAATATTGCCAAAAGTTTGCTGCAGGTTGCTTTGCATGGGATGATGTTTGGAGGGGAAAGTACGAAATTTTAAATAAGAGTGAAGGTTCAACACTCCAGATGGTACCGCATTCACTAAAGTAAGATCAGCTTACAATAAAGCTATTCAGCTAAAACTCTCCAGATTTTTTGGGCACTGCTATTAAGTTTGCTTTTAACAATATGCCGACTTTCTAAACCATCCAGGATATCCATTGTTTCCTGTCCGGTTAAGCCGCTATCATTTGCAATACCTTTTAGGGTCCGGTAAATATATTTCGATTTGCCGAATGCGTCTATCACCTTTCTATCATTATCAATCAATTTATCCTCTTTTTTCCCTTTAACTAAACTTTTATTGGGACTTTGCCTTTCCTCCAACTCTTCCGGCTCCGTATTAGCATGAACTAACTCTCTTGTTTCCAAACTAACCGCTTCTACTTTCCCGGTTGCTTCTTCGGCCTTGGTTTTGGCTTCATTAGCTGTTTTGCCAATTTTTATTACTTTGTCATACAAATCCTCAATAAACCGTTTAGAGGCTATAGCAGCGATCAAACAAAACCCTGCAAAAATGAAATGATTTTTATCAACGCTTTTTGCTGAAAGTATATCCAAGAGAACACTGCTGGATATGGTATTCAAAAACAGCGGAACCAATATAGAAGCAGCCACCCCCATGGAAAGTGATTTCCAAAATAAAAAGTGATTAAACGCGGGTCCTTTTTTAATATCATCATTTTGAACTTGCGCCCCGTTGCTGCCATCATCTATCGGACGATTCAATAAAAAATAGTTTATTATACCTCCAAATAATCCCAAAACAATGATAATAATTACGACGATAAGGTACGGAGACATAAAATTCAGGTTTTAAAATCTTTTAATATGGATCAGCTATAAGCGCCAACCAAAATAACAATATTATCAGAATGATTAAAAATCAAATAGCTAATTAATAACTATAAATTTCTGTTGTAAAAATTCCCCTAAAAGTAAATAGGCACCATAAAAAAAAGAGGCTGATCAAATCCTGATTAGCCTCTTTTTACATTTATTACAATCGTAATTAAACTAATTGTTTGAATGCTTCCTTGCTAAAACCTATTAATTCATCATTACGCTGATCGCGTATTTTTTGTACCCAGTGCGGATCGGCCAGTAATGGGCGGCCAACGGCTACCAGGTCAAAATCCCCACGATCCATACGACGCAACAGTTCATCCAATGAACTTGGCTCTGAGCTTGCGCCCCCGAATGCCGCCAGGAAGTCGCCGCTTAAACCTACCGAACCTACGGTTATGGTTGACTTGCCGCTCACTTTTTTGACCCATCCCGCAAAGTTCAGATCCGATCCTTCAAATTCAGCATCCCAGAAACGGCGCTGCGAGCAATGGAAAATATCTACACCGGCATCGGCCAGCGGGTTAATCCACGCATCCAATTCCTGCGGGGTATGAGCCAGTTTATTATCATAACTGGCCGGTTTCCATTGTGATAGGCGGATGATCACGGCAAAATCCTCACCTACCTGTTTCCTTACTTCTTTGATCACTTCAATAGCAAAGCGACTGCGCTCGGGTAGTGTCTTGCCACCATAAATATCGGTACGCAGGTTGGTTTCACCCCAAAAAAACTGGTCAAGCAGGTAGCCATGTGCACCATGTATCTCCACACAATCAAAACCCAGTCTTTTGGCATCGGCTGCTGCCCGTCCAAAAGCGGCAATGGTGTCAGCAATATCGGCGTCGGTCATGGTGTTGCCTTTATTAGAACCTGGCCTGTTTAAACCGGAAGGACCTTCAAATGGCTGGGCAGGCACCCAACCCGAGTGGTGGTTATCCATTATGCCCATGTGCCATATCTGCGGTCCCATTTTGCCACCGGCACTATGCACATTGTTAATTACGTTTTGCCAGCCTGCTAAGGCCTGCTCACCATAAAAATGAGGCACCGCGCTATCATTGGACGACGCAACGCGGTCAATCACGGTACCTTCCGAAAGGATCAGTCCTACTTCGCCTTCGGCACGTTTGCGGTAATAGGCGGCTACATCGGCTGTGGGTATACCATCTGGTGAAAATGAACGCGTCATAGGAGCCATCACTATACGGTTCTTGATATTTAATGATTTCAGGCTAAATGGCCTGAACAAAGTGCTATTTGCAGTCATTTTAATTTAATTAAGTATGTTGGGTTATTATAATTCAGATTCGATCAGTTTGCTCAACATGGCAAAAGTTTCTTCATTTCGTTTGTAGTAGGTCCACTGTCCCTGGCGGGTGGCGATAACCAGGCCGGTACGCTGCATAAGCGACAAGTACTCTGATACGGTTGATTGGGTTAGCCCAGCCTTTTGTTGTATCTGCCCCACACAAACCCCTGCCTCAAAATTTGTCTGCTCCGGGAAGCTTTTTTCAGGCTCCTTCAGCCATTGCAATATCTGCAAACGGGTTTTATTGGAGAGAGCCTTAAATATCTCTAGTTGATCCATGGGACAAATATATATCGACTTTTCCCGATATGCCAATTAACAAACAAGAGATGACATTAGGCTGAATTTTCTGTAACATTTTCCATCAAAGTAAATCTTACAGGTATGGAAACATTCATCTACCTCAGCACAAGAATTATCTCGGTATGTTGTATGGCTGTTATTGCCTGCACAGCAACTCCATTGGCGGGTTTGCTTAAATGCGCAGAGACTAAGTTCTGATTTCTGCCATAAAACCACTAATTTTAACCCAATGATTTTTGATTTCAGGTTAAAAGTTTTTTACACGGTTGCTCAAAGGCTTAGTTTTACTAAGGCTGCCCATGAGTTGTACATTACCCAACCAGCTGTTACCAAACACATTAAAGAACTGGAACAACAATTGAGCACCCAGTTGTTTAAGCGCAATGGCAATAATATAGCCCTCACCGTAGCCGGCAAAATACTGGTGCAATACGCTGAAAAGATCTTCCAGACTTATACCGAACTGGAAACCGAACTGGCTCAGCTCAACAATATGGAGGCAGGCACACTTCACATCGGTGCCAGCACCACCGTGGCTCAAACCATTTTGCCCAAGATCCTGGCGTTGTTCAAAAAGACCTATCCAGATGTTACCTTCAACTTTATACAAGGCAATACCGACTATATTTCGCAACTCATCCTCGACGAGAAAATCGACATAGCCATTGTGGAAGGCGCTGCGCATTCGCCGCAGCTGGCCTACTCCCCTTTTGCCAAGGACGAGATTGTGCTGGTTACCCGGGCCAATAATAAGCTATCCAAGAAACAGGAGATAAGTCCTAAGCAATTGCTGGATATTCCACTGGTACTTCGCGAAGCCGGTTCGGGCACACTCGATGTGATTTTTAATGCCCTGGCCGATGTACAGATCAATCCCAAAGACCTCAATATTGAGATACAGCTGGAAAGCAGCATCGCCATCAAACAATATTTACTATACTCAGATACAGCCACTTTCCTGTCTATCCAATCGGTATTAAGCGAGTTGAAATACAATGAGCTGAGCATTATTGAAATTAAGGGCATGGAAATTTTCCGTACGTTTCAGTTTATTCAACTACACGGCAAAAACAGCAAACTGATTGATCTTTTTAAGCGTTTTTGCCTCGCCAACTATAACCTTAAGTAATTGCACATTACTAAATATCATTTGATTTTTGAATGACCTATAATCACATTTGAGTGCTATTAAAAAGCACTTTTATGGAACACATCAATACCGATATTTGCATTATAGGCGCAGGTCCTGTGGGTTTATTTGCTGTTTTTGAAGCGGGTTTACTCAAAATGCGCTGCCATTTAATTGACGTGCTGCCGCAGGTTGGCGGGCAGCTTTCTGAAATATATCCACATAAACCTATTTATGATATTCCCGGGTACCCGGACATCACGGCTCAGCAACTGGTAGACCGGCTCATGGAGCAGGGAGCTCCCTTCCACCCTACTTTTAGTTTGGGCGAACGGGTAGAAACCCTCACCAAAAACGATGATGGATCCTACCTGATACAAACCAACGATGGTACCACCGTACATTGCCTGGTGGTGGTAATAGCCGGTGGCCTGGGCTGCTTTGAGCCCCGCAAACCGGAGATCGATCGCCTGCTGGAATTTGAGGGCAAGGGTGTAGCCTATATGGTTAAAAATCCCGAGGTCCTGCGCGGTCGCAAGGTGGTAATTGCCGGTGGTGGTGATTCGGCGCTGGACTGGGCTATATTTCTGGCCGATGTAGCCGAACGGGTTACGCTAGTGCACCGGGGCGATACCTTCCGTGGTACGCCTGATGCTGCCGAAAAGGTTTTTGAACTGGCTAAACAAGGCAAGATAGACCTGGTGCTGAAATCAAACGTAGTGGCTTTAACCGGTGAGGGGCATCTACAGGAGATCACTTTATTGGATCGCAACAACAACGTAAGCCACATTGCTGCCGATCACCTGATACCACTGTTTGGTTTGAGCCCTAAGCTTGGACCAATTGCCAATTGGGGCTTAAATATCGATTTTTCGGCCATTGTGGTGAATACCCGTGATTACAGCACCAGCGTAGAACGGATTTATGCCATTGGCGATATCAACACCTACCCGGGTAAATTAAAGCTGATTCTTTGCGGTTTCCATGAGGCCGCCATGATGGCCCAAAGCGCCTTCAAACACGTTTACCCTGAGCAAAAACTAACTTTTAAATACACCACCGTTTACGGCGTAACCGAGTTTTAGCCATGATTAACTTAATTATTGAAGACCGTGAAGGCCACCGGGCCCCGGTAGAAATTCCCGAGGGTATCAACCTGAGTTTGATGGAGGTGCTCAAAGCATCTGAATATGAGATACTGGCTACCTGCGGTGGCATGGCACTTTGCGCCACCTGTCATGTACAGGTGGTGGAAGGCCCCGAACAATATTTTACGCCGACAGACAATGAACTCGACATGCTGGATACCCTGCCCAATGCCGGTCCGGACAGCCGCCTGGCCTGCCAGATCCATCTGAGTGAGGAAATGGATGGCATGGTGTTCCGATTACTTTAAGTTATGCGCAGATTTTTTGTACACTAAGTAAACAAGAGCGTTTTTAACAATTTTTAACACCAAAACGGCTATTTTTTTGCCGTTTTTCGATGAAAATCGTTCAAAAATATCCCGTTTTAACACTTTTTAACAAATCGGCAAAAACGGGTGTAAAATTGATACACTAAGGCATCGTATTAAAAACGGGAGATTGTTCCAGCGGCGAAGACTCACCCCGACATCGCTGCGCTTGTCACCCCTCTCTCCGCTTCGCGCATAGAGGGGTTTTTCTTTCATTTTCCTCCACCCTCTTTCCGCCAAAGGCGAAGAGAGGGTGGTCCAGCGAAGCGTAGACCGGGTGAGTCGGCTCTGCATCAAGCTGTTTTTCTCAATAAAACCTATTCTGCCTACTCATGGGCTATTACTCCTTAAAGAGGGTGAAAAAGCTTTGTCATGCTGAACGGAGGGAAGCATCTGTTCTACAGCCCTACAAATTCAAGAACAGATCCTTCGTTCCTCAGGATGACAAAATCTTCTAAAACTCCCTCTTTCCGGCGAAGCCGAAGAGAGGGGTGACAAGCGCAGCGATGTCGGGGTGAGTCGGCTCTCCCACACTTCACCCCAGCCCGAAGTATCCTTCCTCAAACTACCCTACCTTTGATCTGTTATATTACCAAAAGCAAAACAAATGGTAGCCGTAATTTTTGAAGTGATGCCCGCGGAGGGTAAAAAACAGGAATATCTGGACATAGCCGCCGATCTGAAACCGACGTTGGTCACTATCGATGGTTTTATTTCGATAGAGCGGTTCCAGAGCCTCACCGATCCGGGTAAAATATTGTCCCTCTCTTTTTGGCGCGATGAGGAAGCTGTAAAGCAATGGCGCAATGTGGAAATGCACCGGGAAGCCCAGGCTAAAGGCCGCGACTATGTATTTAAGGATTATCATTTACGGATAGCGCATTTGGTGCGCGATTATGGCATGTTCGACAGGAAGGAAGCGCCGCAGGATAGTAGGCAGGCACATCATGGGTAGGCTTAATTGAACCTATTTAACCAAGAGGTCAGACTTACGAAGTTTTAAAAACTTCGTAAGTCTTTCAATTTTTTATATAACAAGACCTGTCAATCTGAGCTCGTCGAAGACGCCTGTGCAGAGGCCTGCCCACCATGCTTCGATGGGGCTCAGCATGACACCCATCAAAAGAGCCAGGGCCTTGTGCGATTCCTTCCCTCGGGAAGGGGAGGAAAGGGTTTATGGAACCGGATAACTATCGCGCGAAGAAACCCCTCCTTCCCCATTACACCTGCCCTACGCCCCCCTCGACGGAATTAAAAATGTCAGTCTGAGCTCGTCGAAGACTCGCGCGCAGAGGCCTGCCCACCATGCTTCGACGGCGCTCAGCATGACAGCCCTGTTTTAACGTATCATCAGCATGACGCCAGGCTGACCAAACACCGCAAGTTCCGGGTTTCATGGGGGTATATGATTTGGCAATTTTGAATAAGCAAATAAGCATATTCAGCAATTATCAAAACGTATCATCATGCACAAAATAAGCGAACCCGCCATCCTGTACTTCGGCACCCCGGTAGTACTCATCAGTACCCTGAACGAGGATGGATCCTATAATTTAGCGCCCATATCATCCGTTTTCTGGCTGGGCTGGCGTTGTATCATCGGCATGGCCACCACTTCTAAAACAGTACAAAATCTGCGGCGTACCGGGCAATGTGTTTTAAACCTGCCATCGGTTAACGAGGTGCAGGCAGTCAATAACCTGGCCCTGAAAACAGGTATGAACCCCGTGCCTGAGGCCAAACAAGGCAGAGGTTATTATTATGAACCCGATAAATTTGGCATTGCGGGACTAACCCCGGTACCTTCACAAAAAGTAGCTGCTCCACGGGCCATGGAATGCCCCGTACAAATGGAAGCCCATGTGGCAGAGATACATCCCATCGGCGAAGACAACGACCAGCAACGCGGCCGTATTGTAACCATGGAACTAAAAATAGTACAGGTTTACCTGGAAGAATCCATCATCATGAACGGCGACCCTAACCGTGTTGACCCCGATAAATGGCGTCCGCTCATCATGAGCTTTCAGCAGTTTTATGGTTTGGGCGAACAGGTACATGACTCCTCGCTGGCTAGTATCCCGGAGTATAAATACCGCAGCCCTGATATTGAAGTGGCGCGTAATATGAAGAATATCATGGAGCCTGTGGAGGGTTGATATTGGCCTCAGGGTCCTCTACGAGAGACCCTGAGGGGACGAAAAAAAATGGAGTCTGTCAGTCTGAGCCTATCGAAGACTCGCGCGTAGAGGTCTGCCCACCATGCTTCGACGGAGCTCAGCATGACACTCATCCTTTGCTGGCGCACGCGTGTCGCGTGTGCCTTCCACCATTTAAGTATTCTAATACTTTAGAGTCACACGCGGCACGCGTGCGCCAGCAGAGTTTATGGAACAAGATTATCATCGCGCGTAGAAACCCCTCCCTCCCATTACACTAACCCAACGCGCCCCTCCCGTGGGGAGGGAATTAAAAATGATTTTCTTAATTAAAAATCTTTTGCTTTGAGCATAGGAATCAGCATAACACCAGGACAATGCTAAAATATAAGCCCAAGTTTCTATCTTCATCCCTTATGGAAAAAATACGGGAATACTTTGAGCGTATTGTTCCCTTGAGTGATGGGGACTGGCAACTATTTTCGTCAAAACTGATCAGGCAGGCGTTTCCGAAAAAGGCGGTGCTTTTAAAAACAGGGCAAACGGAGAATTACCTGTCGTTCATGGAAACGGGGATTGTTCGATACTATATTCCCAAAGATGAGAACGACCTTACTTTTACCTTTGCTTTTGCCGGCAGCTTTATCAGCGCTTACGACTCCTTTTTAACCCGGCAGCCATCGCACTATGAGCTCCAGGCATTAACTGATACCATCTTATGGCGAATAACTTATGATGACCTGCAGGTTATTTACAGAGATACAGCCGTTGGCCAAACCATCGGCCGCCATGCCAGCGAAGCTATTTTTCTTACCAAATCCAAACGCGAGCTATCCTTATTAAATGACAGTGCCGAACAGCGCTACCGGAACCTATTTACCGAGCAGCCCCATCTCATCCGGCAGATCCCGCTGAAATATATCGCCTCGTACATCGGTGTTACACCACAGGGATTAAGCCGGATACGCCGCCGCATTACTTAACCCGGGTTCATTGTTTGTTGCCGGATGTATATCCAACTTTGCATCAAATAAAACATCCACATGAAAGTATTGATCGTATTACTGGCTACTTTTGGCATAGGTCTTATTGTTACCAAATTAACCGGCGATTATAACGTAAATCTGTCGGCCCGGATAGCCATGGCCGTAATGATGGCCTTTACCGCTCTCGGTCATTTTAAATTTACCCAGGGCATGGCCATGATGCTACCCTCATTTATTCCCTACAAAAAACAAGTAATATATATTACAGGTGTGATAGAAATAGCAGCGGCTGTGGGTTTACTTATTCCGGCTATGTGTACGCTAACGGCATGGTGTCTTATCGTGTTTTTTATTGTCCTAACGCCAGCCAATATCCATGCCGCTATGAAACACCTTGATATGGAAAAAGCCACGTTCGATGGTCCCGGTCCGGCGTATTTATGGTTCCGGATACCTTTGCAGCTTTTATTTATAGGATGGGTTTACTGGTGCTGTTTGCTGTAGTTACTTTTTCACAAACTGCTTTAATACTTTACGCTCCATGCGGTTATCGGGCCACATCGTAATTTTATAATGATCCTGGCCTTCATCCGCCTCTGGATCTACATTGTTTAATCCGGAAGAGTACACCCTCACCCGGTATTTGCCGGGGGTGATGATGAGCTTGAGGTATGATTTATAATCCGGAAAGTTAAGCACCTGTAACAGGCCCGATTGAATGGTGATACCGGCTTCTACCACATGATCATACCGGCTAAAATCTTTTTCGGGATCGGCACTGTCCAGTATTTCCAGGTCGGCTTTTACATGACCATAGCTTTCGATACCAATACCGAGGATATCATAATCAACCCCTAATCTGTCGTGATAGGCCTCGGGTGTCCAGAAAGTATTGGAGCCGGTATTACTTTTATAAGCCGAATCGCAAAGGTAAAACTGGTTGCTTTTGGTAAAAAAATCGAGCCGGTATTTGCCGGATGGCTTTATGATAAATGCCAGGTTGGAGAGCGATAAAAGAATAAGGATGCAAGGTACCAGGAGAAAAGCCCAGTACTTTATTTTTCCCGATCTATTGCTCCTGATTCCTTGCATTTGTCTTTAATTTATACTTTTCAAAAGAGTACTTGCTCCTTGACTGCATCGACTCACCCCAACATCGCTGCGCTCGTCACCCCTCTCTCCGCTTCGCGCATAGAGGGTTTTGCATTTTATTTTTGTCATCCTGAGGAACGAAGGATCTATTCTACAAATTGAAGAGTTAAACAATAGATGCTTCACTTCGTTCAGCATGACAAATCTGTTTTTTTATCTTTCGCTCCCGCGAGATTAGCATAGCGTATCTCGTGGAGGAGCTGTAGTAAGCTTCCAGCTTACTACAGCTGAAAGCTGAGCCATGATCACCACGGGCTGAAAGCCCGCGGCAGCATTATATTTTTCAAAAGAGTCCTTGCTCCTTGTTCTAAATATCCTTGCTCCCGCTACAAAGCTCCCGCTTTGATCTCATCTACCACGGCCGGATCAAGCAGTGTGGAGGTATCCCCTAAATTAGAGGTATCGCCTTCGGCTATCTTGCGTAAAATACGGCGCATGATTTTGCCCGAGCGGGTTTTAGGCAGCCCGGTTACAAACTGTATCTTATCGGGTTTGGCAATAGCGCCGATGATGCGCGCTACGGTCATCATAATATCTTTACGGGTTAATTCATCTTCGGCATGGTGTTTAGGGCATACCACAAAAGCGTAAATACCCTGTCCTTTAATATCATGAGGATAGCCCACCACCGCCGATTCCACTACACTGCTGTGCATGTTGATGGCGTTCTCTACCTCGGCAGTACCAATACGGTGACCGGATACGTTCAGCACATCATCCACGCGACCGGTGATACGGTAATAACCATCCTCATCGCGCAGGCAGCCGTCGCCGGTAAAATACAGGTTATCGTACGTAGCAAAATAAGTGGTGCGGCAGCGCTCATGATCGCCATAAGTAGTGCGCAGCATACCGGGCCAAGGGAATTTGATACACAGGTTACCGCTTACGCCGTTGCCTTCAATCTCTTTTCCATTCTCATCCACCAATATAGGCTGAATGCCTGGTAACGGTAAAGTAGCATAGCCCGGTTTGGTTGGTGTTACGTTACAGATAGGCGATATCATTAAACCACCGGTTTCTGTTTGCCACCAGGTATCGGCAATGGGGCATTTGCCATGACCAATTTTTTCATCAAACCAATGCCAGGCTTCTTCGTTGATAGGTTCCCCTACGGAACCCAGCTTGGTGAGCGAGCTCAGGTCTTTACCTTTCAAAGGCTCCTCACCAAAGCTCATTAAGGAACGGATAGCGGTTGGTGCGGTATATAATATGTTTACTTTGTATTTATCAACTATTTCCCAGAAACGGCCTGCATCCGGATAGGTTGGCACACCCTCAAACATTAATGTTGTGGCGCCTTGCGATAGCGGACCATAAGCGATATAAGAGTGCCCGGTGATCCAGCCGATATCGGCGGTACAAAAATATACCTCACCTTTATTATACTGGAACACATTAGCAAAGGTATAACCGGCATATACCATATAGCCGCCGCAGGTATGCACCACACCTTTGGGTTTACCGGTTGAGCCCGAAGTATACAGGATGAACAGCATATCCTCGGCATCCATTATTTCAACCGGGCATTGCGGATTGCCCTGGGTTTCTACTTTTTTTACTTCATCTTCCCACCATACATCGCGACCCTTGATCATGGATACCGGCGTACGACTGCGGGTTAATACAATTACTTTTTTAACCGATTTGCATTGAACCAGGGCATCGTCAATTACATTTTTTAAAGGAATATCTTTATTACCGCGGAAACCGCCATCGGCAGTGATCACGATATTACATTCGGCATCGTTGATCCTATCAGCAATAGATTGTGCCGAAAAGCCACCAAATACTACGGAGTGGATAGCACCGATACGGGCACAGGCCAAAACAGCAATGGCCAGTTCGGGCACCATGGGCATATAGATACAAATACGGTCACCTTTTTTAGCGCCGTTGTTTTTAAGCACATTGGCAAACTGGCAAACCTTATCATGTAATTGGCGATAAGTTAAAACGCGGTGATCTTCCTGCGGATCATTGGGTTCCCATATAATAGCGGGTTTATCGCCCTGGGTTTCCAGGTGACGGTCCAAACAGTTTTCGGTAATGTTGAGTTTGGCGCCTTCGAACCATTTTACTCTGGGTTCTTTAAAGTTCCAGTCCAGCACTTTATCCCATTTTTTGTGCCAGTAAAAATTATCGGCAATGCCGGCCCAAAACTGTTCAGGCTGCTCAACACTCTGCTGATAAACCTGTTTGTATTCGTCAAATGATGTAATCTTCATAATGGTTTAATGGAGGGCGTAAATTAGCAATTTATGTGTTAAGTATAAATTAAAAACGATACTTATTAAAAAAATTTAAGAAGTACATATCATCTGTGTATGGGATACTTTTTTTACTTTTATTTAAAGCAAAAAGTATGCTACCCAAACTATCAACATTACTACTCACAAGCCTATTATTAATAGCTTTTGAGAAAACATATGCTCAAAAAACACGAGAACCCTTTAGCGGTAATATTTTATATGGCAAAGTTGCCCGGGTTATCCAAATTGAATATATGTCGAAAAAGCCTTCAGATACTATGGTCATGGACACAGCTCTTTATGACAGAAATGGGATATTGTTAGAAAGACGAACCGGCGCAAGACTGGGGAAAGAAATAGTGCACTACATATATAAATACACTACAAAATTTGATGATAACGGACATAAAGTGGAAACTGTTTTTTATAGCCAAGGCGATAAAGGAGTATTAAAATATGATCTGAGCGGAAACATGATTGAATTTGATAATTTCTTATCTAACGGTAATTTATCCTATAAATATTTGTACAAATATAATGACCGGAATAACCGGACAGAATATAGTATATATGACAAAAAGGATAGTCTGAATGCGCAGTGGTTATATCGGTACAATAAGAATGATAATTTGATAGAAGAATATAAAGATAAAGGGCTAAAATATGAATCTAAGATACTTTATCAATATCAAAGCTTTGATGAAATCGGGAACTGGACCCGGCGCTCGCGTGATGGTAAATTTAAAATCGGGTACCCAATTGGTGAAATGATAACCGAAAGGCAATTTGTGTATTATTAATGAGCGTTATTTAGCGCTATTAGGTATACTGTCGGGCTCTTTTCCATCCATTGGGGAATTATATTAAAAATATTTTAAAAACGTACTTGAATATTTGATTTAAAAGTCTGATATTTGCAAACTCTTTTTGAATAAAGGGTTGATAATTAAAAATATTTGTCATGTCAAGAATTTGTGATCTAACAGGAAAAGGATCTATTGTAGGTAATAACGTTTCTAACTCAAACGTTAAAACAAAACGCAGATTTCATCCTAACTTAAAACTGAAAAAGTTTTATATCCCTGAAGAAGATAAATGGATTACCTTAAAGGTATCTACATCAGCTGTTAAAACTATCAGCAAAAACGGTATTACTGCCTGTATCAATAAATTTGTTAAAAAAGGATACATTTAGTAGGTTGTACGTTTGAGATTTTACGTTATACGTGAAATGGAAAGCGTGCAGAATAATTTGAAAAATTGCGTAAGCCGTGAGGCTATACGTACAACATAAAAAGAAAATGGCAAAAAAAGGCAACAGGGTTCAGGTAATTTTAGAGTGTACTGAACACAAAACAAGCGGTATGCCAGGCATGTCTCGCTATATTACCACCAAAAACAAAAAAAATACAACTGAAAGGTTAGAATTGAAAAAATTCAACCCGGTTTTACGTAAAGTAACCGTTCACAAAGAGATTAAATAATTAGTTGATTCAATTGATGATTGATTAAGCTTTAAGCTGAAATCACAAATTCAATAATTCACTAACTCAATAATTAAACAACATGGCAAAGAAAGTAGTTGCAACACTGAAAGTAGCAGGTAAAGGCAAAGAATATTCAAAAGTGATCACCATGAATAAATCACCAAAAACTGGTGCTTATTCATTCAAAACACAAATTGTCCCTAACGATTTTGTTAAGGATGCAATTGCAGGTAAAACACTGTAATCACTGCCGATCAAAATATACGAAGCCGTCTTGTTTTTACGAGAGGGCTTTTTTTGTTGAGGTCTGAACCGGAATTAAACGAATTAAGGAATTGACAGAATTATTTCATTCTGTGGATTCTAAAATTCCATAAATTCGGGTTCAGACAAAAAAATCTGCACATCTGAAAAAATATGGGATTATTTGATTTTTTTAAGAAAAAGGAAAATACACAGCAGGAGCAGCAGGCGCTTGATACGGGTTTGGAAAAAACCAAGGATAACTTTTTTTCAAAGATCACCAAGGTAATTGCCGGTAAATCAACCGTTGATGACGATGTTCTGGATGAGCTGGAAGAAGTTCTGGTTACATCAGATGTTGGTGTAAGCACCACCCTCAAAATCATCGAGCGTATACAAGCCCGTGTAGCCCGCGATAAATACGTAGGCACCGGCGAGCTGAATGGCTTGCTGAAAGACGAGATACAACAACTCCTGGCCGAAAACAACAGCAACGATTTCCGGAATTTTGAATATGGTAATCACAAACCCTATGTCATTATGGTGGTTGGTGTCAACGGTGTGGGTAAAACTACCACCATCGGTAAGCTGGCGCATAAGCTAAAACAAGCAGGTAACCAGGTGGTGTTAGGTGCCGCGGATACCTTCCGTGCTGCTGCGGTGGATCAGATTAAACTATGGGGCGAGCGTGTTGGTGTAAAGGTAGTGGCCCAGGCCATGGGATCAGACCCTGCATCGGTGGCGTATGATACCCTGCGTTCGGCAGTGGCCGCTGGTGATGATGTAGTCATTATTGATACTGCCGGTAGGTTGCACAATAAAGTTGGCCTGATGAACGAGCTCACCAAGATCAAAAATGTGATGCAAAAGGTAATTCCCGGCGCGCCGCATGAAATATTATTGGTACTGGATGCCTCAACCGGGCAAAATGCCATCGAGCAATGCAAGCAATTTACCGAGGCCACCAATGTAAACGCCCTGGCTTTAACCAAGCTTGACGGGACAGCTAAAGGTGGTGTAGTAATAGGAATATCAGATCAATTTAAGATCCCGGTAAAATATATAGGTGTGGGTGAAGGCATGGATCATTTGCAGTTGTTTGACAGGACCGAGTTTGTAAATAGTTTGTTTAAGCAATAAAAAATATGTCATTGCGAGGAGGAACGACGAAGCAATCTCCTCCCTTGCATTTTTGATACATAGTTCGCGATTGCTTCGTTCCTCGCAATGACATTATGGTTATTGCAATGATTAGTGTGTTATGAAAACAAAAGAAATTTCAAAGCCAGCAGCCAAACCGGTTAAACAACGTGTAAACGTAGTTACTTTGGGCTGCTCCAAAAATATATACGACTCCGAAATATTGATGGGTCAGCTGAAAGGCAACCAATTTGATGTGGTGCACGAGGCCGATAAAGTTGGTAAAAACGATATCGTGGTGATCAATACCTGCGGCTTTATTGATAACGCCAAGCAGGAATCTATCGATACCATATTACAATACAGCGAGCTTAAAGAACAGGGCAAAGTAGGCAAAGTAATTGTAACCGGCTGCCTGAGTGAGCGCTACAAACCCGAGCTGGAAGCCGAGATCACCAATGTGGATGCCTATTTCGGTACCAACGACCTGCAGAATTTATTAACCTCCGTAGGCGCCGATTATAAACATGAACTCATAGGCGAGCGTTTACTCACCACCCCATCGCACTTTGCCTATTTTAAAATTGCCGAAGGCTGTAATCGCCCCTGCTCGTTCTGCGCTATCCCATTGATGCGTGGCAAGCACCTGAGCACCCCTATCGACCAATTGGTTAAAGACGCGCAGGCCTTGGTGAAAAACGGCACCAAAGAATTGATATTGATAGCCCAGGACCTCACCTACTATGGTCTTGACCTGTACGGCAAACGTAACTTGGACGAACTACTGCGCCGACTGAGCGATGTGAACGGTGTGGAGTGGATCAGGTTACAATACGCTTACCCTTCCGGTTTCCCGATGGAAATTTTGGATGTAATGAACGAGCGTGACAATATTTGCAAATACATGGATATGCCGCTGCAGCACATCAGCGATAATATGCTGAAATCTATGCGCCGCGGACTTACCAAACAAAAAACTATCGAAGTTGTCAACGAGATCCGCGACAGGGTGCCGGGCATTGCCATGCGTACCACCCTCATTACCGGTTATCCCGGCGAAACCGAGCGCGATTTTGAAGAAATGATGGAATGGGTTGAAGAAACCAAGTTTGATCGCCTGGGCTGCTTTACCTATTCACACGAAGAAAAAACACATGCCTTCTCTTTAGTGGATGACGTACCTGCCGAAGTAAAACAGGATCGTGCCGATGCCATTATGGAAATTCAGCAGGGTATCTCGTTTGATAAAAACCAGGAAAAAGTGGGTCAAACCTTTAAAGTATTGATCGATAAAAAGGATGGTGATTACTTTGTTGGCCGTACCGAATTTGATTCGCCCGAGGTAGATAATGAGGTTTTGATAGATGCCAGCATTGACTACGCCACCGTTGGAAGCTTTGTAAATGTGAAAGTTAACAGCGCCGAAGACTTCGATCTTTATGGACAAATTGTAAAATAATGTTAATTTGTGGCGCGTTACCACTAATGATTTTACATTTGGCTTCCATACGTTTTTTGACGTACACGGAGAGTTAGTTAAATCACTAATTCGCTAAATCACTAATTCAATAATTGCTTACAGATGGAAGCTTCCTGTACAAGTTATAAAAACACCGGCTTTTTTTCGCCAACGGTTATTGATTACCTCGAAAACCGGGCCGATCTGAAACCTTTTTACAGCTACCGCCCGGATATGGCCGGCTTTGCCGAGCTGCTGAAAAACAAAAAAGTTGTTGCCGATCGGGAGATATTGCACCGTGTACTGACCAAGCAGTATAACCATAACGAGCCCTATCCATCCATCGTAAAACACAACCTCGATCTGCTGAAGGCAGATACTACCTATACCATAACCACCGGTCATCAGCTTAATATTTTTGCCGGCCCCTTATATTTTCTGTATAAAATTGCTACCGCTATAAAATTAGCCCAGCAATTAAAGGCAGCCCATCCCGATAAAAACTTTGTGCCCGTTTACTGGATGGCCAGCGAAGACCATGATTTTGCCGAGATCAACTATACCCACATTGGCGGTAAAAAGGTACACTGGTGGTACGAAGCCTCGGGCGCTACCGGGCGCATCAATCCCGATACCATGCGGCAGGCCCTTAACCAATACAAGGGTGTTTTGGGTATGGAAGGTCACTCCAAAGAACTGGCCGAAATTGTAGAAACTGCCTACACCAAATTTGATAAACTGGCCGATGCCACCCGTTATCTGGTAAACGCGCTGTTTGGTCAATACGGTCTGGTGATCATTGACGCCGACGATCACGAGTTTAAACAACAGTTCGCTCCCATTATAGAGCAGGATATCATCCACCAAAACAGCTTTAAAAATATAACTGCCACCAACGAGCAATTGCAAAAATTGGGGGTACATATACAGGTTAATCCGCGCGAGATCAACTTTTTTTACCTGAAAGATCAGCTGCGCGAGCGTATAGTTTTTGAGCAGGACAGCTACCAGGTAATGAATACCGACATCCGCTTTACCGAAGCGGAATTGAAACAGGAGATCGCTACATCACCAGAGCGTTTTAGTCCCAATGTGGTGATGCGCCCGCTTTACCAGGAATGCATCCTGCCTAATATAGCTTATATAGGCGGTGGCGCCGAAGTAGTGTACTGGCTGGAACTGAAATCGAATTTTGATTTTTACAAGGTTGATTTCCCTATTCTGATATTACGTAACTCGGCCTTGGTGGTTCGTAAAGAACAGGCCGCCAAAGTTGAACGTATGGATCTGGACGTAGCCGCACTGTTTAAACAAACAGATGCGCTGCAAACCGAATGGATAAAAAAACACAGCGATCATAATCTTTCACTGGAAGGCGAATGGCGCGAACTGACCGCCGTTTTTGAAAAGATCAAACTGCGTTCCTATAAAATCGATCCAACACTGTCGCCATCAGCAGCAGCCGTACAGGCCCGTCTGAAAAAAGCGGTTGATAACCTGGAAAAGAAACTGATCCGCGCCGAAAAACGCAATTATGATGTTCGGCTGGAACAGCTATCCGTAGTAAAAGCCGAACTTTTTCCAAAAGACAGTCTGCAGGAACGAACCGAGAATTTTGGCCTGATGTACGTAAAATGGGGACAATCATTTGTTGATGAGCTCATTCGCCATTTTGAGCCGCTTGATTTTGTGTTTACCATTCTGACGGAAGAGTAGCCTAGCCCCACCTTCTAAACCATCGTCTGTGTCCTCACAGACGATTTGCATTGTTGTCTGTGAGGACACAGACAACGGGGGAAGCTAAATTCATTTGTCATCCTGAGGAACGAAGGATCTATTCTTGCATAAGCATAACGGTAAGCAGATTCTTCACTGCGTTCAGAATGACAATATTTATTGGAGTGAACGTTTAAAGCCCCCTCTTTTTCTCCCCTACATCCCCCAAAATATCAGTAATTTCGCAGCATGAATAAAGCGAAACCAACTATACTTGTTGTAAACGATGATGGCATAACCGCCCCCGGTATAAAAGTACTGCTGGAAGCCATGAGCGAGATAGGCCGGGTAGTAGTAGTAGCGCCCGATAGTCCGCAATCGGGCATGGGGCACGCTATCACTATAGGTAAGCCATTACGTTTGGATAAAGTGGATCTGTACGAAGGTGTTGAAATGTATCGCTGTTCGGGCACCCCGGTTGATTGTGTAAAGCTGGCCGTAAATAAAATATTCAAGGGTCAAAAACCAGATCTGTGCGTATCGGGCATCAACCATGGTTTAAATAACTCTATCAACGTATTGTACTCCGGCACCATGTCGGCGGCCGTGGAAGGTGCCATAGAAAGTATCCCATCCATCGGCTTTTCTTTAGATGATTACACCCTGCAGGCCGATTTTAGTCACTGCATAAAATATATTAAAGAGCTGGCTTTACAGGTTTTGGCCAATGGTTTGCCACCGGCTACACTGCTCAATGTAAATTTCCCGAACACGCCTGATATTAAAGGCATTAAAATATGCCGGCAGGCGGCTGCCAAATGGGCCGAGGAATTTGATGAAAGGGTTGATCCGCATAAGCGGCCATACTACTGGCTTACCGGTGTTTTTCAATTAAATGATGGCGGCGAAGATACCGACGTTTGGGCCCTGGAACACAATTATGTATCGGTGGTACCCGTTCAGTTTGATATGACGGCGCATCATGCCATTCCTTATTTAAATAACTGGAAATTCAATGTTTAAGCACAACACAGTAACGGCGGGCACCATTTATGGCGCTATATTACCGGCCATAAGTCTGTTCATTTTTCTGTACCTGTTAAAAGGCAATTTTTTATTGTTTAATAAACCGGGAACTCCTTACCTCGTGGCTATTGGCTTAAATCTTTTGATCATCAGGTGGTATGCCAGCAAAAAGCTGGATAAAACGGTGATCGGTATAGCCGCTGTCACCTTTATATTTATGCTGGCCATATTTGTATTTAAACTGCAGCCCATCAAATGAAATATTACCTGGTAGCCGGCGAAGCCTCGGGCGATATGCATGGGGCCAATTTAATGAAGGCCCTCAAAGCGCTCGACCCAAATGCTGAGTTCCGCTTTTTTGGCGGCGATCTGATGCTGGCCCAGGGTGGTACCCTGGTAAAACACTATCGCGAAATGGCCTATATGGGTTTGGTAGAAGTGATCGTAAATTTGCCCGCCATTCTCAAAAATATCAAACAGTGCAAGCAGGATATTTATGATTGGCAGCCCGATGTACTTATCCTTATTGATATACCCGGTTTTAACCTCAAAATTGCGGCTTATGCGCAAACCATCGGTTTAAAAGTAAATTACTACATCTCTCCAAAAGTTTGGGCCTGGAACCAGAAACGGGTATTAAAGATCAAAAAGGTGGTAAACCATCTTTTCTGTATCCTGCCTTTTGAGGTTGATTTTTATAAAAGCTGGGGCATGGAGGTTGATTATGTGGGCAACCCGCTGCTGGATGCCATCGCGGCTTTTAAACCCGATCCCGGTTTTTTACAACGGCATCAGCTCAGCGGTAAAAGGATTATCGCACTACTACCCGGCAGCCGCAAGCAGGAAATCAGCAACCTGCTGCCCGAAATGATAGGTATTGCCGATCGTTTTCCGGATCATCAGTTAGTAATAGCCGGGGCACCATCTTTTAAACAAGACTATTACGATCAGTTTTTAGGCGGACAAAACATACCGGTATTATTTAATGCCACCTACAATTTATTGAGCCATGCCGAGGCTGCTGTGGTAGCTTCCGGGACAGCCACCCTGGAGACGGCCCTGTTTCATGTACCACAAGTGGTAGTTTATAAAGCCAACCCGCTTACTATAGCCGTTGGCCGCATGGTGATCAAGGTTGAGTTTTTATCCTTGGTAAATTTGATTGTTGGCCGGGGCGTTATCCAGGAATTGATACAGGAAAACTGTACAGTTGCCAAAATCAGCGATGAGATTAACCTGCTGATTAATAATAAAGAGCATCGCCAAAAAGTACTGGCAGATTATGATGAACTGGACAAACGTATGGGCCAGCCTGGGGCATCAGAAAAAACGGCTGCCCTGATTGTCAAATACGCTCAAAATAAATAAAGCCCTGTTTTCGCAGGGCTCTATCTTTTCATAGGTATAATGTATATATGGATCAGGCAGCTGACAGTGTTTGCTGTGCGGCTTTCTGTTGATTGCTTTGTTTAAATCTGTTTCTCGCTCTGAAATTTCTAAGATCTTCCAATAAAATTTCTAACAACTGATTTTCAAAGCGAGTTATCAATTTACTTGCTGATGGTGTTTTATAGTTTTTCATTGCGTGTGTTGGTGTTGTAGGTAAGTGTTTAGTTTGTAATGATTAAGCAGCGGTTGGCAACAATGGTGTTCTGCCTTTAATAGCTTTCAGATCGTTCATGATAATTCTTTTTAGCTGGTTATCAAAGTTGGCTACTAACTTGCTGATTGATGGTTTTTTGGTGCTTTTCATAGTTTTAGTTTTTGTATATTTTAAATTTCTTTAGTGTTTCTTGGTATCGTCGTCTTCGGTAAGGTTATCCTTCCGGCGTTTAGCTTCCTTGTATTGCCTTAGTATCTGTTCTTCATCACGTTCATCTGATGTTTTTGTCGGCTCTACCGGATTCTCCCATTCTTTCTCTGCTTCCTTAATGGTTTTCTTTGTAGCTTTCATAACAGTTACATTTAATAACTAGTATTCCAAACCTGTGCCAAAAAATTAATTACATCTCAAAAAAGTCATTAAAATCTACAGAAAAATTTACAATACCGTGTAAATAGCTGTATTTAAGGCATTTTTATAGCAATAAAAATTTCTGCTTTTTAATACAAGGGGCCTATACACATTCTAAAAAGCGTATGCTAATTGAACATCTCCGTACAGTAATACTAATTTCGAACGTTTGCCTTATAGTTAACAAAGTGCGCTACCAGCGCTATAAACGCCAGGCCACCGCCAATAGCACATACTCCGGTCCACCCGTAATTGTTCCAAAGCAAACTGGCCAGGAAGGTTCCGGACGCGCCGCCCACGAAATAAGACACCATGTATACCGTATTAAGCCGGTTACGGGCTTCCGGTATCAATGCAAAAATGATAGACTGGTTGGAGATATGCGTGGCCTGCACCCCCATATCTAAAACAATTACACCAATAATAAGTCCGGCGATACTGCTGCTGGAGAAGTAAAAGATAACATAGGAGATCAACACTAATAATAAAGTATAGCCCGATAATTTATAAGGGTTCATTTTATCGCTCAGGCGGCCCATTAAGCCTGCCGCCAATGCTCCAAAAGCGCCCACCAATCCGAAGGCTCCGGCTGCTGCACTGCCCTCGTTAAACTGGGGTTGTTTTAATAAAAACACCAGGGTAGTCCAAAAAGCGCTGAAACCTGCAAAACATAAGGCACCTCTGAACGA
Organism: Mucilaginibacter inviolabilis; assembly: GCF_011089895.1. NCBI lineage: Bacteria > Pseudomonadati > Bacteroidota > Sphingobacteriia > Sphingobacteriales > Sphingobacteriaceae > Mucilaginibacter > Mucilaginibacter inviolabilis. The sequence goes on along the minus strand of NZ_JAANAT010000002.1, from coordinate 394,439 downwards.
AGCCATACGCAATTTAGGTTGCGTTTTTATTAAATGAATAAGCGAGTGCATCAATTTTTTATAATTGCCTTTATAATCGGGCTGTACCTCGGGTAAAAAGAAAAATATCATGAGCCACATAGCTGCCATTAAGCCGGTAGCTATATAATACATACTGCGCCAGCCAAAATGCTGCCCAATAAAACCGCTCAGGGTTCGGGAAAGTAATATACCGATCAGCAATCCGCTCATGACAAAGCCCAGCTTTTTGCCTCTTTCGTGCGGCTTGGCCAGATGCGCCGCCATCGGGATTAATAATTGAGGTATGATGGACGATAAGCCTAACAAAAAGCCGGCAATAGTTAATACCAGTATGGATGAAGCAAGTGCACTCACCAATAAAGCGAAAATAACCAATATAAAATCCAGCAATATCAGTTGTTTGCGTTTTACCATATCGGCCAGGGGCACAATAAATAACAAGCCGCAGGCATAGCCAATTTGAGTAAACAGAGATAGTTGCTGGGCTTTTTTATCGGTTATACCAAAAGTATGTGCGATATCGGCCAATAAAGGCTGATTATAATAAATATTGGCTACCACCAAACCGGTAGCAATAGTCATGATCCATAAAGTAAGGGGTGTTAAATGCGGATGTTCTTTAGAGGCTTCAGTAGCTGTCATGATCAATAAAATATAAAATCCGCTGCAAAAGTGACAAAGCATTTTTAAAAAGATGCCTGTTTAAAGTAAATTTTCTTTCACAATAAACAATAAGATAGAATTTATGGAGTTTTATATTTTGACAAAAAGAATTGATTTTATAATCACTTCTTGAGAAACAAGCCTATTAAAATGATAATTTTATTAATTTATTGATTTTTTAGCGAAAAAACGGGTTAAAAATTTTCTATTATTTCATATAACTAATTTTTTAACACTTTTTTAATAAAAAATGCGAACTAAATTACTTTTTCAAATAAAAAAAAACTCATTTAATAAATAAACAACGATCAAACAGAACAATACTTAAAATTTATATAAAAAATTAAAAAATTTATCACATTATTAAAGTTTTATTAGTATTTTTGAGAATCAAATACGAAACAGACATGCATTTGATAAATGTTACAAAAAAATTACAAAATAAAATTGGTGAATTTGAAAACTTAGTGTTACTTTTACACCATAACAAAAACGATAAAAAAAGTCTTCTCATAATTTAGGTTTATAATTGGTTAGTAAAGGCCCCTGCCCATCAGGGGCTTTACTTATTTTAAAGGACCTGGTTTATATTTTAATCCATACTGAATTTATTGCTTTTTAAGACTTCTGCACGGACGACAATATTCATAAATACAGCGAATGATAAAAAATTATTAACAAGAGATTGTGTTTTACTGCATAATGTGATATATTTGCAGCCCAATCCGGGGGATTAGCTCAGCTGGCTAGAGCGCTTGCATGGCATGCAAGAGGTCATCGGTTCGACTCCGATATTCTCCACTCTGACAATCAAGGCTTTACGATTTTTCGTGAGGCCTTTTTTCTTTGTGATAAAACCGTGATAAAACAAAAAACGGTTAAAATCAATTTAAAATGTCTGGTCTTTTCTCACTTAGTTTCATTAAAACCATATCATTTCACTGATAACGAACTAACTTTAAAATTCATTTGCTTTAAATATCTTGTCAAGAACCAGATCTGTCTTATCTTCATTAATCAAATTATAATTACACTACGCCCGAAATTGATATAGGAATCTTGGGAGGAATTTGTCAACCAAATGGCATTTAAATGCCTACTTAAAATATTGTTGTGATCCTGGAACAAGGGACAATCTTCTAAATTATTTTTCTTTATTTTTTTGATAATTAAAATATTAATCGTAATATTGCAATATAATTATGGGGCTTACCAAAACAGAAATATTCACCGAAGAACAGAACAGGTTAGCTGTGATGCTCAAAGCCATCGCGCATCCTGCCCGTATCGCCATCTTACAGGAGATCATTAAATCGAATACCTGTATCTGCGGTGACCTGGTAGACGAATTGGGTTTAGCACAACCGACCATTTCACAGCATTTGAAAGAACTGAAAAATGCCGGCCTGATACAAGGAACCATTGATGGCGTGAGTGTATGCTATTGCATCAACCCGCCTGTTTGGAATGAATTACGTGAACAAATGAGCGGGTTCTTTGCGGCGTATGATTTGAAGACTACCTGCTGTTAAAAAAAATTTGATTAAATCCATCGCAATATTGCAATGATAAAATTAACTATAAAGCCATGAATAAAGTAGAAGCGATCAACTGGAAAACCTTTAAAGACACCTTATTACAGCACCCCGACCTTGACCTGCAATTCCAATACGCGGAAGGCAAACTGGTAGATGCAGCTTATCATATTACTGAGATCAAACAAGCGCCTATCACTTCGGTAGACTGCGGCGGTGTCATGAATGCCTGGACAGAGATCATCGTGCAATTATGGGTACCGGAGAATGCTGATCAGCAGGAACGTTCTATGAAAGTTGGCAAAGCTTTATCTATCGTAGACATTCTAGAAAAAATGCTGCCGCTTAACCCGAACGGTACGGTAAAGATCGAGTTCGGTAATTCAGGGTTTGATACCCGCCAAATGTTCCCGAACGAAATGATCGTTGACGGCAATGCTTTAACCGTAGACCTGCGCCCTGATGCGGTTCAGTGTAAAGCGATAGGCCGTGGCGGCAGTTGCGGTACGACCGAAAAAGGTGAAGAATGCTGTACACCCGCAGTAGCGGAAAAACCTAAAGTACAATTAGTGAACCTGGCTGCACCTGCTGAAGCTTGCTGCACGCCAGGCGGAGGCTGCTGCTAATATTGGAAATATGATCATCGACCAAGCGCAAACATACCGGGACAAAATAGTTGAGCTGCTGGTGGCTGAAAAGCTAGCGGTAGCCGACCTGCCGGAAACGCTGGATAATTTTATTGTTGCCATTCAGGATGGTAATGTGGTTGGTGTCGGTGGTGTTGAGGTTTATGGCAGTTACGGATTGTTACGCTCTTTAGCCGTGCACCGTGAACATAGAAATGCCGGAATCGCTGGCAAACTATTGGCAAGACTGGACAGTATGAGCAAAAAGAATGACCTTTCAGCTTTGTACCTATTAACAGAAACAGCATCGGCGTACTTCGAGCGAAAGAGATACAACCAAATTACCCGGGAAGAAGTGCCTGCCGAGGTTCAAGGATCATCCGAGTTTAGCCACGTTTGCCCGGTATCAGCTATTGTTATGAAAAAAGAATTATGAGCAAGAAAAACATATTAGTGCTTTGCACCGGTAACAGCTGCCGCAGCCAATTGGCCGAAGGTTACCTGCGCTTTTTTGCAGTTGATAAGGCCAATGTTTACAGTGCAGGAATTGAAACGCACGGTGTTAATCCCAAAGCCATACAGGTGATGGCTGAAGATCATATTGATATCTCCAAACATACCTCTAAACATGTAGATGAATATACGGCTATCCCATTTGACCGGGTGATCACCGTTTGCGATAACGCCAATGAAGCCTGCCCATTCTTTCCGGGTCAGGTGGAACGCTTCCACGAGAACTTTCCCGATCCGGCTAAAGCGACCGGCACACCCGAAGACGTAATGGATGAGTTTCGCAGGGTACGTGATATGATCAAAGTTTACGCGGCTGGTTTTGTAAGTAAACACGTTAACTAACCTTTTTTGACCTTATCAATCGTTAAATAGCAATAAACCAATTTAACCACCAAACTTAAAAATCATGAAACACTTATCCTTACTTTTCTTAGCAGGCCTACTGGTAGTAAGTTCCGCTTTTGCACCAGTGGCAGACCCCATCTATCCTGAACTCGCGCAAGCCTTTAAACAGATCAAAAAGAGCACTCTCGTTACAGATGAACGGCAGGAAGTGCTTTACGGTATCCAGCAATTGGGCATCGTTACTAAAGGCAAGAAACTACCGGTGATCGTAGAGTTTGTCGGCAACGATGGCTTTAGTGCACCGGTTGCTAAAGCGGTATTAAAATCAGCGTTAGCATCTTACGGTATCAATGATGTAAAGATCTTCGTAGTTGGTGCTTCATCTTCTCCTAAAGTAGCCCCGGCATTAGCGAAACTGGGCTTTAAGCTCAGCGGTGACGAAGCCAAATATAACGACCAGGGTGGTTCGGTGACAATGGAAACCTCGCCTTCAAACCCGCAGGCGATCCATGTGCTGGCACAGGAAAGCGCGGCTTCACTGCTGGCCAGCCCCGATAAGTTCGCCGTTAAACTAAAATATGCAGCTTTGCCAGCAGGTGCGACCGAGGAGCAATACGAGGCGCAAGCCAAATTAATTACAGCGGAAATGTTTTTTGCCGCCTCTAAATTCAAAGAAAACTGGAAGTAGTTTACACTCAATTCATATTAAAACCCGATATACGCCATAAATTATGTCAGCAAACAACTGTGCCCCGGCGGCAGAACGCAAAAAACTTAGCTTCCTTGATAGCTACTTAACCCTTTGGATATTCCTGGCGATGGCTATTGGCGTAGCTATTGGCTATTTCATTCCCTCATCGTCTGGTTTTATCAACTCCTTTTCGAGCGGTACAACCAATATCCCTTTAGCTATCGGTTTGATCTTAATGATGTACCCACCGTTGGCCAAAGTGAAATACGGGAACATGGGCGAGGTGTTCAAGGATACGAAAGTATTAAGCGCTTCACTTATCCTTAACTGGATCATCGGGCCGGTATTGATGTTTGTATTGGCGATAACTTTATTACGCGACCATCCGGCTTATATGGTCGGATTGATACTGATCGGTTTAGCCCGTTGTATCGCGATGGTGGTAGTTTGGAATGAACTGGCAGAAGGCAACCGCGAATACGCCGCTGGTCTGATCGCTTTGAACAGTATCTTCCAGGTGCTGTTGTACAGTGTCTATGCTTACCTGTTTATTACCGTATTGCCGCCATTATTTGGCCTGAAAGGGTTAGCCGTAAATATCACCATCGGTGAGATTGCGAAAAGCGTGGGCATTTACTTAGGCATTCCCTTTGCCGCAGGCGTTATCAGCCGTTACACTTTAATCAAACTCAAAGGCGAAGAATGGTTCCAAACGAAATATGTACCGTTCATATCGCCCATCACCCTGATAGCTTTGCTATTTACCATCGTGGTCATGTTCAGCTTAAAAGGAAACCTGATCGTACATATACCTTTTGATGTATTGCGGATAGCAATTCCGCTGGTGATCTACTTTACCATCATGTTCGTGCTAAGCTTTTTTATCGGCAAATCATTTGGTGCGGATTATTCCAAGAGCACCTCTATCGCTTTTACCGCTACCGGTAACAACTTTGAACTGGCCATTGCAGTTGCAATTGGTGTTTTTGGCATTAATTCAGGCGAAGCTTTTGCCGGGGTGATTGGTCCATTAGTGGAAGTGCCTGCGCTGATCGCTTTAGTTAACCTCGCTTTCTATTTCCGTAAAAAATACTATACCTCTAAAACTAAAACGCTAACTACTATACAATAATGAAGATTGCTCTTTTTTCTGATATACACGCTAACTTACCGGCGCTGGAGGCTTTCTTCAATGACGTAGAAACTCAAAAGCCTGATGCCATTTATTGCCTGGGTGACCTTGTAGGTTATAATATCTGGCCAAATGAAGTCATTGACGAGATCCGTAAACGAGGCATCCCCTGTATTACCGGAAACTATGATTTTGGCATCGGCCGTCACAGCGATGATTGCGGCTGTGCCTATAAAACCGACGAGGAAAAAGCGATGGGCAAAGTATCCATTGCTTATACCAACGAAGTGGTGAAAGATGAGCAAAGGGCTTATCTGCGTACCCTTCCTGCACATATTCGTTTAGAGTTTCAATTGAATAATGATAAACTGAACGTGCTTTTTGTACACGGCAGTCCCCGTAAAGTAAATGAATACCTGTTTGAAGACAGGGATGAAAAAAGTATGCTGCGTATTATGGAAGGAGGTGATGCCGATGTGATGTGCTTCGGCCATACCCACCAGCCCTATCACCGCATTTTACCAACTGAAATCACGGAGGATACCCATTACCGTCATGCCATCAATATCGGCTCGGTTGGTAAACCGAAAGATAAAGACCCGCGCGGTGGTTATGTGTTGCTGCAGATCAATGAAAACAGTTCTGTTAAAGATAAGAACAGCATTAAGGTAGAATTTATCCGCTTTGACTATGATATAGAAAAAGCGGCCAAAGCCGTGGAAGATAGCCAGCTTCCGAACGAATATGCAGATATGTTAAGGAACGGATAATGAGGATAGCACTATTTTCTGATATACATGCCAACCTGCCGGCATTTGAAGCATTTTTAACAGACCTGGACAGTCGTAAAGTGGATGCGGTTTATTGTTTAGGCGATATGATCGGATATAACATCTGGCCTAATGAGATCATTGCTGAAATCCGCAGGCGCGGTATTGCCACATTGGCTGGGAACCACGACCAAAAGACAAAAGGCTACGCTTATGAACTGGTTTCTGCCGAAAACAGGCAATACCTGACTATGTTACCCGCACATATTAAACTGGAATTTCAATTGAATAATGATCATTTGAATATAGTTCTGGCGCATGGCAGTACCCGCAGTATCAATGAATATGTTTTGGAAGATACTGACGAAACTTATGTACTGGCGATGATGAACGAAGCTGAGGCGGATATTTTATGTGTTGGTCATTCCCATTTACCTTATCATCGCATCATTGATGATAACGGCAGCTTTAAGCATGTCATTAATATCGGTTCCGTTGGCAAACCAAAAGATGGCAACCCCAATTGCTGCTATGTGCTGCTGACTATAAATGAAAGCAGTTCGGTTAATGACAGGGATGGAATCCATGTGGACTCTATCAGGGTACCTTACAATGTTGAACGGGCGGCTAAAGCAGTTGAAGATAGTCCGTTACCGGATGAACTTGCTGACCGCTTGCGCAAAGCTTACTGATATGCATAACGAGACATTAAACATCTGGAAACAGTTTGATAAGGGCTTGAAGCAGTATGTATGCGGCAAAGTCAATCACGGTGAAGAATGCCATGATATATTGCAGAACCTATACCTTAAAATCGACAGTTATGTTGAACTGGTTAAAAAGGTGCGTAACCTGCCATCATGCTTATTCCGAATGGCGCATCATGAAGTGATGAATCACTACCGGGGCAACTCAAAATATGAACTGCATGAAGTGATGGGCTTTGACCGGCCCGTTCATGATCCGGAGGTCAGGGATGGCAGCTTGAAACTGGCCGATTGCTGCCTGTATGTAATTTATACATGTTTTACAAAGTATTCAAGTAACGACTTCTAACCGCAGCAAGATGTACCCTGCTGAACAGGTGGACATTTGACTGATCCGTAACTGCAAAAGACACAGCAATCACCAGCCAGCGGCTTTAAACGGGTCTTGCAGCTTTCACATTCATAGAAAAACTGGCAGGCATCAGTTGGCATTTCTTCTTCTTTTTGAAAGCCGCATTGAGGACAGGTAATTATAGAATTAAGCAGGATCGTTGTTGCCATGAGATTAGTTATTTTTGATCAAAGTAGATTGATACCCTATTTCTTTTATTTTTAGATTGATGCTGTCGGTGTTCGTTTTGGTTGGATCATAACGGACAGCTGTTTCCGCATTTTCAAAAGACGTGTTGGATGCAGATACGCCGTTAAGTCCCATTAAAACTCCATCAATATGTTTGGTACAATCCGCACAGCCCATGCCTTTAATATTCAGTTTAACAAATTTGAATTTAGCTTGCGGAGTAATGGTTGCTATTGGTTGAGTGGTTTTGTAAAAAAAAGAAGAATAATAGGGAAAGGCAATTACCACTCCTGAAAACAGGGTTACGACGAGCAGAAACTTTTTCGACTTCCAGAATGATCGTTTTACAGGCTCACAACAATCCTCTTGCCCACGGCGAACCACAGCCAATTGCTGATACCAGGCCACAGCAAAAATCAGCATGGTCAAACCAATAATATAAGGCCGGAAAGGTTCTATCCAGTTAAAATAGGTAGCTGCCCCGCTTATTCCTCCAAATATGGCGAGCAAGGGTGTAATGCAGCAAAGGGATGCTGCTAATGCGGCAACGAGGCCACCAATCCAGCTGTTTTGAATGTTGACGCTCATGCTTTGATGGTTGATAAAGGCTGATTGATTAAATTAAACAAAGGTTGGAGCAAAGGTAAATGTGGCGGACAAATCGAATAAAATATAGTTTGCCCGGACTTACGAAACTGTATCAATCCGCCGTCTTTTAATTTACGCAGATGTTGGGATATAGCCGGAATAGTCATTTCCAGAATATTACTGAGATCGCAGGGACACAATTCTTTTTCCTGGTGCAAAAGAAAAAATATCTTCAACCTGACCTCATTACCTGCTAAAGCTAAAGCCGCTGACAATGCGGAAAATTCTTGTTGGTTTTCTTTAATGGTTTCTTTGCAATTCTTAATTTGTCCAGAATCAGCAAAAATTCGTTTACAGGTGCTCATCTCCATAATTAAGCAGCAAATATACCAGTATTTAAGCAATTACTTAAATACTGGTGCCAAATATTATAATTACATTTTCATGCCGCTCATGCTATTATTCCCATTTTTAAAAATAGCTTCGCTGTTTAATAAATAAGCGCCATTCGTTACCACAATATCGCCAGGATTTAAGCCGGAAAGGACAGATACATAATTTGAGTTACCCGCACCCGATTTTATCATTTTTGCTGAAAAGCTGCCATCTGCATTTTTTATCCAAACCAGGCTCCCTTTGCCGTCAGTTAAAACAGCAGAGGCAGGCACGGCCAATGAACGCTGTTTACTATTTGCAATAGAAATATAGGCCAGCATTCCGGGTCTAATTAAGTCTTGCGAGTTAGGAATACTGATCCTGATCAGATCCACTTTGGAGGCATCCGATAATTCAGGGTTAATAAACTCAACCTTACCTGCAATGACCTGTCCGCCGAGGTCAGGAAATGAAACACTAACCTGGTCATTTAGCTTATAATTCCCAGCTTCACCGGCATACAATTGAGCTTCTATCCATAAGCTGTTTAACGCCTGCGTTTTCAGTATGGACATGCCCTCGGTTACATAATCTCCCTCATGAACTGCTATTTCACTAACTGTTCCGCTAATTTTGCTTAAAACGGTTGTCATCGCAGATGTTTTTCCGGAAGCAGCTAAGCTCCTGATCTGTGCCGGTGACAGACCCCAAAGTTGCAGTTTGTTTTCGGCAGCACTGATCAGTTGCTGATAATCCACATCCGGGTTATGCAGCACTTTCTGCTGCTGTTTGGCCAGAAGGTATTCCTTTTCAGCTTCCAGCAGGTCTTCACTATAAAGGGAATACACAGGCTGGCCGACCGATACTTTTTCGCCGGTAGTTCTCACAAATAGCTGCTGTATCCTGCCGGCTATTCTTGCACTTAGCTCAGCTGCTGTATTTTCATTAGTGGTTACCGTTCCGGTCAATGTTTTTTCAATCCCAACATTTTCTTCCCGAACCGTGTCTGTCCTGATACCTGCTAACTGGATCTGTCCAGCGGTTAAAGTGATCTTGTTCATATCGGTATTGATATTACCTCCTGTAAGCTCCACTTTGATCAGCTTCATTCCACAGATCGGGCAATTACCTGGATGATCTTCGTGTATTTGCGGGTGCATGGAACATGTGTAATAAGCTTTGCTTTGTACTTTTACAATCTGCTGTGGTTTTTGCTTACAGGCGGCAAACAGCGCAGCTATCAATAAGGAAAAGGCTAATAATTGCAATGGTTTTAGCCAACTATGTTGTTTGATCTTGTTATTCATTGCCTGATGTTTTAATAAATCCTTCACTGTCTGTTAAATATTGAGCATTTGAAGCCAGGCTATCGGTGAGGGATAAGCCTTTCGTTATTTGTATTTCATTGCCATTTATAATTCCCGTATTTACCTGATGAGCCTGAAATAACGGCCCTTTTTTTAGCCATACTATTTTTGTACGGCCTAAGTCCAATAATGCCGATCTTGGTATCCATAAGCCTTTTGCTGAACGGGTTTGTATGTTAGCGTTAACCAGGCTGTTTACTTTCAGGGCATGATCCATGTTATCAATATAAACCCTGATGCTGGTGGTTTTATCACCGTCCTGCAGGGTAGGTTCAATAAAGTTGACTTTCCCGCTGATTGTTTTGCCGGGCATATCCGGTAAGGTGATCTTTACAGACTGGTTTATTTTTAAAGCGGCAACTGCCGATGGATCGATCTTGATCACGGCCCACAATTTATGCGGGTTGACCACATTAAAAATATTCTGCCCTTTTTCTACATACATCCCCTCTTTGATGGAAAGCGGCAGATTGTTTGCGAAATTTGGTGGTGCTTCGGCATTCGTAACGCCCGCCATTTGACTATGCGGCATATCATGAACATGTCCGGCATAGGGACTATACACCGGCAGACTATAAAATGGATTACCGCTTTTGACTTCCAGGGCCACCTGTGCTGTTGTCATTCCTAATAACGATAGTTTTTGTTTGGCCGCATTGATCAATCCCGTTTCCCCGGCTGAATTTTTGATCAGATAGATCAGGTCTTGCTGCGCGGTAACCATATCCGGGCTGTAAATATCAAATATGCGCTGACCTGCATGTATTTTCTGGAATGCGTATTTGATGTACAGCTTTTCGATACGTCCGGAAAAACGGGCCGCAATGTTATTAAATGTCCGTGTATCAAAATCCAGATAGCCCTGGGCTACGATTTGGGTTGGAATCGATTTTTCTTCCGGGCTAATGGCATTTATGTCAGCTATCACCGATGAATTGACTGGCTGCAACACCGTGTTCAGACTGATGCCTGCCCGCTCACTGGTCTGGCCCGATTTTTTAACCAGGGTCATGCCGCATATGGGGCAATTGCCCGGATGATCTTCCATGATCTGCGGATGCATCGGGCAGGTATATTTGATGTCGCTTTTTACCGGTGCTGCAGCAATACCGGATTGCTTCTTTTTATCCGAGCAGGCACTGATCAGCATCGTGATTAACAGGAGACCACTCAGTATGATCCTAATGAGTTTCATTTTCTTTTTCATAAGCTACCTGTACTAATAAAAGTTCCTGTAAACGGTCTAAAGCATCCATCCGGGCCGACTGCAAACCTTTAATGCTGTCCAATACAGATGGCAGATCGCCGGTATTCTGTTCATAAGCGAGCAGGGATGTTTTGTACGTATTCTGTAAAGCAGGAATAATGTTTTGTTTATAGTTTTTAAGCTGCCTTTTTTTGCTGCTCATATCCGTTCTTAAACCGGCCAGCTGCCCTTCAGCCTGGTTCAGCATATCCAGTTTTTTTTGCTGTAGTTCGGCTACCTCATACCGGATACCTTTCAGGTTGGCCTTGTATTCTTTGGATGCCCAAGGGACGATAGGTATAGTTACCGAAGCCATTAAAATGTACTGGTTCGCCATTCCCCCATAGCTGAACATGTGTCCCGCCTGGATACCGAAATCAGGCTTGCGCTTGCTGTATTCCATTTTAGCATTCAACTGCTGCAGATCAATATTCCGGCTGATCCCTTTAATATCACTACGGGCATTGGCAAGGCTTGCGGTATCTGTCAGAGCAGTTTCGTATTCCTTTAATACAATGCTGGTATCCACGGTAAAGGGCGTTTGTTTATCCCGGTTCATCAGCGTATTGAGCATGATATTCTTCTGGCTGATATCATCGTTTAATTGTTCCCGCGTATTGTCCAGCTGATACAAGTCTGCTTTGGCTTTGTAAATATTAGGCAGCTTTTCTTTACCATAAGTAAGCCGGATATTCGCGTCTTTGAGCATATACTCCAGCAGGCTTTGCGTGTTTTTCAATAAGGTTAGTTTTTTCTCCAGCACGACACGTTCATAATAATATTGCTTCGCCTGTGCGATCAGTTGATTTTTCAGGTAGTTTTTATCCTCGGCGGTTACTTTGGACATCCCTTTCATATAATCTTCTTTGGCCCGCAGTTTAGCCGGGTTGGTGAACATTTGCTCTGCCTGGATCATAAAGGATCCTGTATTTGGATTGACCTGATAAGGGGTTTGATACTGGCCTGCACTGATCTTTGGCGCATCCAGGCTTTTTGATCCGGTTGCATAAACATCCTGCGCACTTATTTTTGCATCATACGCCTGCAATGACGGGTTAGCTGTAATTCGCGCCAGTACGCTATCTAAAGGCAAGCGCTGAACCTGAGCTTTTGCTGTCAGCCCTGCAAAGCAGATAAGCACTATATAGGTGATTTGATATTTAGTTTTCATGATATTATTCCTTTACATCCAATACGTCCAGTTTGCCATGCTTCCTTAGTTCATATTCTTTGACCATCAGGAAGATCAATGGGGTAACCAGTAAAATATGCGTGGAAGAAGTTAAAACCCCGCCAATCATTGGCAGCACAATGGGCAGCATAACATCACTGCCAGTCCCGGTTGCCCAAAGCACCGGCACCAAACCAAACAAGGCTACGCAAACCGTCATCAGTTTGGGCCGTAATCGTTTTACTGCTCCATTCATCACATAGGTGCGCAGGTCTTCTTTGGTTATGGTTTCTTTCGAGTCTCCTTTTAAAGCGACTAATTGCTGCATCGCATCATTGAGATAGATCACCATCACGATACCCGTTTCTACCGCGATACCAAACAGAGCGATAAAGCCGACCGCAACCGCAACGGATAAATGCACCCCAAAGAAATACACCATGTAAGCGCCACCGATCAGCGCAAACGGGATACTGATCAAACTGAAAAAAGCTTCGCGGATAGAGTGGAATGCAAAATACAGACACCCAAAAATGATAATTAATACGATGGGAAGAATGAGCTTTAAGGTACGCTCCGCACGGATGAGATTCTCGTACTGGCCGCTCCATTCAATAAAATAGCCTTTGGGCAATGATTTTACCATCGTATTAAGCCTGTCCTGTGCTTCTTTCACGGTACTGCCCAGGTCGCGTTCCCTGACATTGAACAATACAGTGCCACGCAATAAGGCATTTTCAGACTGGATCATCGCCGGGCCATCGCTGATCTTGATATCCGCAACTGACGACAACGGAACAGGGCCATAACTCATCGTTTGAACCAGGGTGCGCCTGATCTCTTCCAGGTTGCTCCGGTAATCCTGCGCTAAGCGCAGATTCACACTGAAGCGCCTGCGACCTTCAATGGTTGGTGTAAGGTTCATGCCGCCTAACGCGCTTTCCACTACCTCGTTCACGTCATCCACGCTCAGGCCATATCTGCCAATAGCATCCTTGTTTACCTGAATATCCAAATATTTGCCGCCAGTAATCGGGTCAACATACAGATCCTTTACACCATTAATGCCCTGCAAAGCCTGTTTCATTTGGTTAGACAAGGCATAAATGGTATCCAGATTTTGGCCGTAAACCTTTAAACCTACATCGGTACGGATGCCGGTTGAAAGCATATTGATCCGGTTGATGATCGGCTGTGTCCAGCCATTCACTACACCCGGTATTTGTAATTTGCTATTCAGTTCATTGATAATATCTTCCTTTTTAATGCCCCTGCGCCATTCGCTGGTTGGTTTTAACAGGATGATGGTTTCCACCATGCTGATCGGTGAATTATCCGTTGCGGTATTCGCCCGGCCTGCCTTTCCTAAAACGTTTTTTACTTCCGGCACGCTTTTTATGATCCTGTCCTGTACCTGTAAAAGCTGTTTAGCCTCTGAGTTGGATACATCCGGCAAGGTAACCGGCATAAAAAGGATCGTTCCTTCATCGAGCGGTGGCATAAATTCGCTGCCCAGGCTCAACAAAAGCGGGATGCTGATCAGTAGTGCGACGATGTTGATACCTATAGTCGTTTTGCGCCAGGTAATGCACCAGTTTAAAATGGGCCGGTAAACGCGTTCTAAAAAACGATTCAATGGGTTACGGTCATCTGAGCTCAGCTTACCTTTCAGAAAAAAGGAGATCAATACCGGGGCCAGCGTAACTGCGAGGATCGCATCGATAGCCAGTATAAAAGTTTTTGTCCACGCCAAAGGGCCAAACAGTTTGCCTTCCTGTCCTTCCAGCATAAATACCGGCAGAAAGGATGCTACGATGATCAGCGTGGAAAAGAACACGCCTCGGCCCACCTGTTTACAGGATGCTTCTATAATTCTAATTCGTTCTGCTGTGGTCATGATTTTTCTTTTTCTTGTGCAGCGGATAAATTCCGGTGCGAATTTTCTACCATCACGATCCCGTTGTCAACGATCACCCCGATGGCTAAGGCAATACCGGTTAAGGACATAATATTGGAGCTAATGCCAAAGGCATTGAGCAGGATAAAGCTGGCCGCGATGGTGATGGGGATCTGGATAATAATGCTCAACGCGCTTTTTAAACTCAGTAAGAACAGGATAACGATGATTGACACCGTGATCATTTCCTCGATTAATGTATGTTTAACTGAACCGATAGCGTTTTCGATCAGTTCACTCCGGTCATAAGCTATCTTAAACTTCACGCCCGGCGGAAAGCCTTTTTGTATATCGGCCATTTTATCCTTAACCGCGTGAATGACCTTATCGGCATTTTCTCCATAGCGCATGACGACGATACCGCCAACCGCTTCCCCTTCACCGTTCTGATCGAATATGCCCAGGCGCAGGTCGCCACCCATTTGTACTGTTGCAATATCTTTCACCCTGACAGGAATGGTCTTGATGGTTCCGATGGAAATATTTTCTACATCCTGCAAACTCTTGATATAACCGAGACCACGGACAATATACCCGGTACCGTTCATTTCAAATTTGCGCCCGCCCACATCATTGTTATTACTTTTAACAGCCTTCAATACCTGTGATAGGGGGATATTGTAATAACTGAGTTTATGCGGGTCTATATTGATCTGGTACTGCTTTTCAAAGCCGCCGAAAGAGGCTACTTCACTCACGCCCGGTACGGTTTGCAGTCCTAATTTGACATACCAGTCCTGTAAGGCCCGCTGTTCGCCCAGGTCTATGCCTTTGGCATCCAGTGTGTACCACAGGATATGGCCCACGCCCGTTCCGTCTGGTCCGAGGGTTGGTGTGATGCCTTCCGGCAATAGACGCTGCGCATAACTTAACCTTTCCAATACCCGGCTGCGTGCCCAATAAACATCCGTATTGTCCTGAAAGACAACATAAACAAAGCTCATTCCAAACATGGAGGTGGCCCGGATGGCTTTGACTTTGGGGATGCCCTGCAGGTTACTCACCAAAGGGTAGGTTACCTGGTCTTCCATGATCTGCGGGCTGCGGCCTTCCCATTCCGTAAATACGATCACCTGGTTTTCCGAGAGGTCGGGAATGGCATCAATAGGATTTTCACGTACTGAATAAGCGCCCCATGCAAAAAGCACAATGGCGATCAGTAATACGATATACCTGTTTTTTAAGGACAGGCTAATAAGTTGATTGATCATCTTAAAGGTTTTGATAAGCCGTCCGTCTGCCAGCTGGCAGACGGACGGCTTAAATGAATTACATCTTCATGGTTTCAGCTTTCTTTTTAGCCGGTTCCTTTTTTACCAGTTCCATACCGCATTTAGGGCATTTGCCGGGCTTATCACTTAATACTTTCGGGTGCATAGTACAGGTATATTGTACTTTTGCCGGTTTAACTTTTTTCGTGGTGTCCGATAAAGCTTTAACGGGTAGATCCGCAGCAAATACGGTTGCAGCAGAGAAAAAGATGGCCGTAGCCATCAGGGTTACTTTTTTCATTTGTTTTTTAATTTAAAAATAGATAAATAGACGGGCATCCCTTAAGAATGATTGATTTTTGACAGGTAATAATTGATCCTGTACTGATGATGATAAGCATCGTAAGAAACCAAATCATTATCCGTCCTGAAGTTGCCATCTATCAAGTCGAAAGCTTTACCGTCCCTGTATATATTTTTCAAATTCTCCAGGGTAAGGGAATATATCTTTTCAGAATCTTTCAAGCTGAAATAGTAAGAAACAACAGGTTTAAAAAGATTAAGTTTATCTCCGGGACGCTCACGTTTGTATATGATGATGACGCCTTTATCCACAACATTATAATCAGAAGGTTGATGTTGTTGAACGGCAGTAATAACAGTATTATTTGAAAGAATTTCAGTAGCATTTAAGCTATGAGCTTGAATAAGTGTTGTTGAAAACAACAATACAAGCATTATAGTTGAAAATGTGATAGTTTTCATTTTTAAAAATTTAAATAGGTATCCCATTGCATGGGCTTGCATCAAATTTGATTAATAAAAAAAGGGATTACAGCTTAAAGAGCCAGATACTCCATTAAACCGTAAGAAAAAGGGGGGGGGAAATCAGATTCTGTAAGTACAAAACAGTGTATAAAGCGCATCCTGAGTGGCTGGCGGCGCATGACTATTATAAGCCAGGGCATTTTTGACGCTTATGTTTTCAGCAGGAATTTGGAAATAATACTCAGCAATTATTAGAGCAAATTGTACATATACAATGGAACTTGTTTTTGTAAAAACATGATTATCTTTTATCTTAAACTCTTGCTTAGTTGTTTTACAACAAGAGGGATCGGACTTGTTCGGACAATTCAGTTGTGCAGTTTTAGCAATACTGACGGTTGAAAGTTGCCCACAGCAATAAAATCTATTTACAGAAACCCCGTAAACAGAGATTGCGTAAGCAAATACGAGCAATAGGGCAATAACTTTTTTCAACACACAAATATAGATAAAAATTAAAAATTTGCCACACACTAAAGTAAAAAGTTTCTACAAAGCGAATTTATGAAAGACAGTTGTTCACGCACACCTGCCGTGCTCCATGTAATGCTTTTAAAGGGGTTGCACTAAACTTTTTGGCCTGACAGCAGATATAATCGCTATCGCCAAGCGAGTGCAGCGTATGACCACATATGCCAAGCGATTGGATTATAATAGGGTAATAGGATTACTAAAAAAAGAACAAGATCAAAACGCTCCGTAAAAAGGGTGAAGTGATATTATCACAAGGCAGTAAGCAAAAAATAGATTAATGATAGTCGGTGAAGAACTTGAATAAGTCTCAGAAATAATTCATCAGATATAAGAAAGCCCCGTAAGCCGGGGCGTTCAAAACTAATTTTAAATTACATTTTCATTTTACCCATCGAGGTTCCTTTTTTCATTTTCATGGGCTTTTTCTTCTTATGAATAACTTTTTTCTTATGAGTTTGAAAGACATCAACTTTTACAGATGAGTTTATGTTTGGTTCCGCATACACGCTGCTAAATGAGATCGCAGTTAAGGCAATCATACAAAAGAATATTTTCATGGTATTTCAATTTATTACTGGTGAACCACTTGATAAACAATAACCGTTCCAATATTTAAGAATATAATAGCTTTTGGTTTAGTCACAATATAATGTTTAAACTAAGCTAACGATTATTTGCCGGTATACCCACTTTGCTTAATGATTAATAAAAGCCAAACCCAAAGGTGTCATTTAACTACTTAAAAAATCAATCTAAGTGCTACTGTTACTGATACGGAACTTATAAATCTAAATCAACTAACAGTGGAATCTTCTTAGTAAAAGCAGGAAACAACATTGTTTCATTGCTGTCCGGCTATCTTTTCTTTTTTGAAAACTGTTTTTTTGGTAATGTTTTTTTTCTGTTAAGTAACAGGCCTTCCAGCCGGGCGATTGTCTTGTTTAACATAACAATAATGAGAAAGGCGATAATCAACGTAATAACTAATCCAATTATCGCCCAGGTATTGTCTGCAGATAAGTTTCTTTCACTAATTTTTCCTTTACTGTGTTTATCATCGTTGGCGGGTTGCATGGTTTTCCATTCGGTTTTTATATACGAAATGATATCCTTAACATCCTTATTGGTGAGGTTACTAAACACCGGCATCGGCTGCTGATTGAATTTATTATAAATCTCCAATGCCTCTGGATTCTTTTTTTCAATCAGGGCCTGATTGTTTTGTATCCAACTAATCAGATAATCTTCTTTGTGGCCCATTGTCACCATTGGCCCCAAGGCTGGCCCCACCATTTGTTCATCGATTTTATGGCAGGAACCACAGTTGTTGGCTGTGAATAATGCTTTACCTTTGACCGGATCCTGCGCGACCGCAATTTGTATAGCCAATAGCATAATTAGGTTAGTGATTAGTAATCTACGTGTGAATTGATCTGAGCTCATAGCAATAGCTTTTAATGGTTTAAAAAGAGGCCGGTTAGATAGCACTTATTATTTTCACTTTCATTTACTGAACTCGATATTAACATCCCTGTCGTGCAGATGAAAAATTATTTTTTCAATTCTCTGATCGGTCCAGCGTACTGTCAATCCGTAATCTAAATATCTACTTCCGTTCGGGTGAACCCCAAAACCTTTTAAAACTGTAATATATTTGTTGGCATGCACGATGCTCATAGGGATTGGCATGACAGACGTATCTCCGGTAGTATGTTCGTCAGACTTCTCAATGAAAACACTATATCCCGGATTTGTTGGCATATTAGTTTTGACCCTGATGACCGTATTTTTGGTATGACAGCCTGAGCTATCCGATTGGGGGCCTATTACAATTTGTTTATTCTGATAACGACGATAAGATGAAGAACAAAAATCTATGTCAACCCGTGTTTCGGCTTTCGATTTTTTAAATAAATTAAAAATTTTTATCATTCTTATTTTAGCAAATGGTTAATGAGACAATTTAACTTGATGATCTTGTAAATCGAGCGTAAGCTTTATAAAATTATTTTCGGCTAATCCATTTTCGATAAACCCACAATTTTTAAAAACTGAAAGCGCGGGCTTGTTTTCACAGTAGATTTTTGTGTAGAGACGTTTTAATTTGAGATAGGAGAAGGCGTAGTCGCTGACCAGGGATAAGGCCTTACCCGCTATTCCTTTGCCCCAAAATAGTTTTTCTCCGATAAGTACATTGCATCGGGCCTCTTCATCTGAAATATTCGTTAGTTCGATGTTTCCAATGTGATGATCAGGAAAATTAAGGCATATGGCAAAACATTTATCTGTTGTATTCTGAAGCACGTAAGATAGCCATGCAGCTTCTAAATCCATCGAGATGTACTTTCCCGGCATTTCCCCGGTTAATCTCCAGAGCTCCGGATCAATACTCCACTTTAAATTGTTTTCCGCATCGCTAATCAGCAAAGGCCTGATATAAATTGAATAATCCATGCCATCATTCTATTATTAAGTTATGACTATTTTACTTTTAACAAGCTGGCATTAATGGCTACGACAACCGTGCTAACGGTCATTAATACAGCTCCAGCTGCCGGGTTTAATACTATACCCTGATTATACAGCACACCGGCGGCGAGCGGCAGGGCAACGACATTGTAACCGGTCGCCCAGGCCAGGTTCTGAATCATTTTCCGGTAAGTGGCTTTACCAAACAAGATCAAATTAACGATATCCTTCGGATTGCTATTGACCAAAACGATTCCGGCCGTTTCTGCCGCAATATCACTGCCGGACCCCACCGCAATGCCAATATCTGCCTGTGCCAGGGCAGGGGCATCATTTACCCCGTCTCCGGTCATAGCCACAAACTCGCCTTTTTGCTGTAATTCCTTTATTTTATCTAATTTTTGATGAGGCAAAACTTCGGCAAAAAAACCGTCCATTTTTAAATAGTCACTTACACTTTCAGCTACCCGCTTATTATCGCCTGTTAAAAGCAGTGATTTGATCCCGTTGTCATGCAGGGTTTGTATGGCTTCAGCCGATTCAGGACGTATCATATCTGATAAAACAATATAACCGTATAAAACATCATTGATCATAACGAAAACCACCGTTTCACTGCCACTAGCCTCGAACCCTTCCGGTAATTTGATATGCTGTTCTTTCAGATAACCCGGGCTGATCACTTTTAGATGTTTACCCTCGACCATTGCTTCCACTCCTTTACCGGTGATCGCCTGAAAATCTTTTGCTTCCGGAACATCCAGGGAGCGTTTCTTGATCTCAGCGAGGATTCCTGTGGCGATGGGGTGCTCCGATTTTTGCTCCAGTGCGCCAACGATACGCAGGAGTTCGTTTTCCCATTTTTGATGATCGTCGCTTTGATGGTCGATAACGACTACCCTGGCCACTTCAAATTTTCCAATTGTAAGGGTGCCGGTTTTATCGAAAACAATAGTGCTGATCTTACGGGAGTTTTCAAATGCGGTCCGATTTTTAATTAACAGACCATGCTGCGCGGAAAGAGATGTCGATTTAGCTACCACTAGCGGAACAGCGAGTCCTAGAGCGTGTGGACAGCAGATCACGATGACCGTAACCATTCGTTCCATTGCAAAGGCCAAGTCTTTGCCATCAGCCAGCCAAAAGACAAAAGTGCCGATACCGGCGATCAACGCGATGATGGTCAGCCATTTTGCTGCTTTATCGGCTAATAGCTGTGTATTGGATTTGGCATCCTGCGCATTTTTAACCAAGGTAATAACTTTTGACAAATAAGAATCTTCACCACTATGGCTCACTTTTACCTTTAGTGAACCGTTGCCATTTACAGAACCTGCGATTACATCCTGTCCTTTTGTTTTTTGCACCGGAGTAGATTCACCCGTCAGCATGGATTCATTGAGGTAACTTTCTCCATCCTCAATAATGCCGTCAGCGGGGATTTTTTCTCCTGGTTTGATCAGGATCAGGTCGCCCAGTTTTAAACTATCCGTTTTAACTTCGGTTGTGTTTTTTCCATTGATCAAATGCGCTTCAGCAGGCATCAACTGTACCAACAACTCCAATTCCCTTGATGCTCCGGCGACTGAACGCATTTCAATCCAATGCCCTAAAAGCATGATCCCGATCAGGGTGGTTAGTTCCCAAAAAAAGTCCATTCCTTTTAAGCCGAACACGGTTGCCGCACTATAAATGTAGGCGACGGTTATGGCAAACCCAATCAAGGTCATCATTCCCGGACTTTTCGCTTTCAGTTCACTGAGCCATCCGGTCAGAAATGGCCATCCGCCATACACAAACACTACAGTCGACAGGCCGAATAGCAGGTAATTAGACCCTGTAAAGTGAAGTTCAAGGCGCAGCCATTGCTGGATTTGCATGGAAAGCAACATCACAGGAACGGTTAGCAGCAGCACAACGTAAAACCGCTTCTTAAAATCAGCGATCATCATTGCGTGATGATCATGGCCCCTCATTCCCATTCGTGCTTGAGCATCGTTTTTACCGTGCCTCATATGCTCCTTGTTTACTGCTGCCTCCAGGGTTTGTTTTTCATGTTCATGTGACGATGATATGCTATTCATATCTCCGGGATGATATTTGTGGGTGTCTTTCATTATCTGCTTATTTTGTTAATAAACTTTTTAAATATTTGATAAAATGTTCATCGTTAAAATCTAATCCCCCTTCCTGTTTGAACACAATTTTTCCAGATTGATCTAAAATGACTGTTGTAGGGATCGCATCGCCTATAAAATCCGCAGGAATCTGGCTCGCCGCCACGTAAACAGGGAGCGTCAATCTATTGCTACTCATAAAAGCCAGAGACTTTTTTAGATTACGATCCATATCCACAGTAACGAATACCAGGTTTGGATCGCTTTTCAAACGCCTGTATAATTTATCCAGACCAGGCATCTCTTCCCTGCATGGCGCGCACCATGGGGCCCAAAAATTGATTACTACGACCTTTCCTTTTAAATCGGTTAAATTTAATTTTTTACTTCTTTTATCTTCGAGCGTCAACGACGGTGTATCGCTTACTATTGAATAATAGGTAGCGGAGGTAGGTACAGGTACTTTGTTTGTATTTGAGTAGTAAGGTTCTGCCGAGCTATTTAATGCACCTGTTGACAGCAGCAAAAGAGCCGCTATTCGCGCATAAAAGCCTTTCTTTTTTTTATTTGTAGTTTGATAATCCATCGTTCATTGATTAAGCATCACATTTTCATAGGTTGACTTGTATGTCCTGGCTGCATTTTATATCTACCCCAATGAGCGGCAGCGGCACCGCCAAGAACAAGAAAGAGCAGGGAAAGAACAGCAACCATTATTTTTTTATTGATATTCTCGGAAGAAGGCATGGTCATCTGGCCATGGCCATTTTTGATGGCGACGTTGGCGGTTGCACCGGATGCCATATTCATTCCGGGCATGACCGCAGGTGATGGTTCATCCTTATTTATGACGGCACCGCCTTTTCCTAATACCCGTTGGGTGCCCATACCGTGTTTGAGTTTGTTTTTAACCATCCACCAGTTGACAGGGTAGGCCAGGCAACCCCCAATGAGGGAGGCAAGGGACATGATTCCCCAAAAACGCAGTGAACTAATTTCCATATTTTCCATGTTGTTGGTCATCAGAATGATCATTACCGGAATCATCCCGGACATCACAAAATTCATTGACATCAATTCCGGATACCAGGTTTTACGAACGGCGGCCAGGTAAGTACCACCCAACATATCTTTCATGAATAGGGCCTGAAAAATAAATAAACCGAAAACGAAGCCCGCCAAATATTCAAGGATACTATCCAGCCACATCGGTAAACCAAGCGCGGCAGTCAGAAAAGCAACCACAATAACGCCGGTTGCATCTCCGGCCATGCAATGGATTGTTGAACCAACCGCTTGTTTCCAAAGCGGCGCGATAAATTTTTCATGGGTGTTTGGGGCGGGCTCCCGGCACGAAATTATGTAGATAGCCAGTCCGAAGATGCCGGTATATAAAGTAACCAAGATCCATCCCCATTTCATTACTTTCATCTCAGGGGTACTGGTTACCAAATCATAAGTAACATATCCGACTGAGGCCGCTGTCAAAGAAAACCAGGTAATGAGTAATATTTCCATGAGCATGTTTATTAATTACCAATAACTTAATGCCGGCTTAGAAGCCGGCATTAAGTTAAATTTAATAAGTTACTGTTAAACCTGCACCCAATCCCATATCGCTGTCATAATGACTTGATAAGGAAAAGTATTTGGTGACAATATACCTTAGTCCTGCTGCATACTCTTTATCGGTGTTGATCATGAAATTCATACGAAGGCGTTTTGATAAAGGAATATCCTCACGGCCCAATTGAAACCGTAATTTACCGTCACCGTCAATACGCGCGTCTGCTATGACCAGCATCGGCAAAGTGTAGGCCATACCGGCTACCACAGTTCTGCGGCTTTCTTTGTTGCTTACCTGCCCGAATAGGTTCCTGTAATCGCTGCCAAAAATATTTTTTTCATTGGGATTAAATTGTTTGTAATGGTAATCGAATCCGACGTAAGGGAAAAACCATTGATTCCGGCCTATGTAACGACCAACCATCGTTTCACTCTCATAGCCCATTTTAGCATTTAACCCCAGGTGCCATATCGAGTTAGCTTTCCATCTAGTATTAGCAAACATGACTTCACCGTCTGTCCCACTACTTTCTAATCCGATACGTGCCATAGGATGGGGCATTTGATCGTCAGCATTTAAACGACGCCTTGCCAACTTGGGATCTGTAATATCCGTTTTATCAACCAGGGTATCTTGGTAACTAAATACCCGTCCCATTCCGCTCATCATGTGATACAAGATATGGCAATGAAAGAACCAATCACCCCCCGGCTCGGTCGCGGCAAACTCGATAGTATCACTTTCCATAGGCATAATATCCAGGACATTCTTCATCGGGGCATATTCGCCCTGCCCATTCAATACTCTGAAATCATGTCCGTGCAGGTGCATGGGATGTCGCATCATCGTATTATTATATAAAATGATACGGACATTTTCCCCCTTTTTGATCAAAATTTTATCCGCCTCGGAGACTACCTTGTTATCTATACTCCAGACATAACGATTCATGTTACCGGTCAAATTAAATTTGAGTTCTTTTACCGGACCTGGACGCAAGGTTGTTTTTTCAGGTGCCCGGAGCATTGCATAGCTTAGGGTTACAATATCTGCATTGCTATTTCCCATATCCATACCGGCCATGCTTTGAGCACCGCCCTGCGGCTGTATCTTTTCGCTACTATCCTTGGTCGGCGCAGGGCTTTTTTCCATATCGCTCTTCCGCATCTCCTGCTTAATTTTCACCGTATCAGCCGGATTTTCAGGTCCCGAAATCTCGGGATACATGACGGTGTTCATATCCATCTCCTGGTTTTTCATGTCCATCCCTTCCATCTTTACCAGGTTGCCCTTCATGTCCATCATGTCATTCATCATTTTCATGCCGGCAAAGTACTTTAGCTTCGGCATTTTTGCAGCCGCAACTTTTTCGCCACTACCCAGCCAGAGCGAAGCATGCTTGGTACGGTCCTCAGGGGTGACTAGAAATTCATAACTTTTATTTTCGGGGATCGTCACCACAATATCGTAGGTTTCTGATACCGCGATAATAAGCCGGTCCACTTCAACTGGTTCTACATCGTTACCATCATTGGCAACCACGGTAATCTTACCCCCCGCCCAATTTAGCCAAAAATAAGAAGAGGCTCCGCCGTTGGCTATACGCAACCTTACTTTATCACCGGCCTTAAATTGCGGCAGTGTAGACTGATTTTTACCGTTGATCAGAAAATTATCGTAAGCCACATCGCTCACATCCATAGCGGTCATTCTCTTCCACTCATTAGTCAGCTTAGTTTTTAAATGTCCGGTACGAATCGCTTCAGCATAGCTCTGGGTGGTTCCCTTAAGGATACTAAACCAGTCGGTTTGGTTGTGAAGACTTCTTTCCACTTCTTTGGGATTCATATCAATCCAGTCGCTCAGTACAACCGGGACCGTCGGAATATTCCATTCCTGCCTTTTTTTCATAATGAAGGCCCCGTACATACCGATTTGCTCCTGCAATCCTGAATGGCTATGATACCAGTGGGTACCATGCTGTACGATTGGAAACTTATAAAGATATTTGGTATGAGGTTTAATGGGCATCTGTGTAATGTAAGGAACGCCATCCATTTTATTGGGTAAAAACAATCCATGCCAGTGAAGTGAGGTTTCTTCATTCAATTCATTGTGAACCCATATTTCAGCGGTATCACCTTCGGTAAATGTCAGCGTGGGCATGGGGATCTGGCCATTTACTGCAATGGCGCGCTTTGATTTTTTCCCAAGCATTACCGTAGTATCCCTGATGTATAAGTCGTAACGGACGGTATGCGGAGGAGCAACAGCTGCAATCGTATTTATAGGGCCTAAATTGGCTTTGGCGCTTTTTATACCAGCCGCCGCAGCATCGTTGTCACCCATTTTCATTCCATCCATATTATCCGTTTTCTTGCCGTCGTCCTTGCCCATCGGCATTTCCATACCGGTTGGTTTTTCCGGATTTGATTTAGATTTCTCCTCTTCCATTTTCATTCCATCCATGCCACCCGTTTTTTTTGTGGTGGGATTTGCAGGCGTTTGCATGCCAGAGGCCTTTTTTGCAACGGTTTTGCTTTTTTCTTTGACCAGCTTCATACCACATTTTGGGCAATTGCCCGGCTTTGATGCATGAATTTCCGGATGCATAGGGCAGGTGTAAGTAACAGCCTGTTGTTTTTCCATCCCAGCCATATTCCGCATGTCGCCTTGAGCGAATGCCAGCTGTTTAAAACAAAGCATTACCACAATTACTAATATTTTTTTCATCTTTACATTTACATATTTAAGACACTATAGCTGGTCAGCCTTTCCGCGGCTGACCGGCTATTTTAGTCATTACTTTATTCATTGACCTTCCTGATCCAACTTTTAATCAGAGCCGTGTCTCGCGGATTAAGTGCAGCGTCGCGGTGAATAATCAGGTATGAAGGCAAAGGCATAGTTCCTTCATCTAAACTTGTGCTGATTGCCCGCAACTTGCTTCTTTTCTTTCTTGCCGAATATGTTCCGAATTCATCGAAGTTTAATTCAGCCTTGCCATTACGGACATGCCTGTCCAGCATCAGTCGCATCGGCTGCAAATGGGCGTAAAAGGGATAATTGGTGTTATTGCTATGGCAATCATAACAGTCTTTCTTAAAAATCGCCTGTACGTCCTGCGGCATGCTGTATACCTCAGCGATATTGTTCGCTGGAATAAGTTTACTCTGGTTGTATTCCCCGGGTATAAACTGAATAACAATAACCGCAATGATGACAACACCCAGCCCAATTAAAATTTTACGCTTCATGTTTCTATTTCAATTCTTCTTTAATCGAACCACAAGTAGGCATTGCCGAACCCAGGTAAGGGTTTTTTATCTCTTTTATTTCGCTTAGCCAAATGGCACCCTTTTTATCATTGAACATCGGGCAGCGGTCAACATATAAAGGCATGCTGGTTCCAAATAATTTTACAAGATCGTACATATCTTTACTCAGCATGTCGAAGTGTTCGCGTTGATGCGGTAATTTGCCGCCACTTATGCCAATATGCTCTGCCATTTCCTTCGCGTCATCAGCTATGTCTGTATACGACTTTTTTTGGTCTGCCGTCAATATAGATTTGTCGAGTTTAACAAAGCCCTCCGATAACGCTTTGCCGGCAGTAGCAGCATCGTTACTATTGTCAGCGGTTAAAGCATTCTTCAGTTGTAAATAATTAGCAATCATCTCCTTAACAGAAGCACTCGTTTTATTATCAACCCCTGGTTTTGATGAAGGAGATTCGGAGGTTGCCGCAGTTGCCACAGCTGACGTATCATTACCCGCTTGCGCAGTCGTGTTTTTAGTATTGTTATTACAAGCTGCTACAAGTAAAGAGGAAAGGCCAAGGGCCAAAACAATGATTAGATTTTTCATATTGTTAAAATTGAAAGTAAAATGCATCCGGAGCATAAAAACGCTCCGGGTACATCAATTAAATAATAGAGGTTAATTACTTATTCAGAGTTTCAGTTACTTTCCCGCAGGTAAGCATCTGGCTACCGAAATATGGATTTTTGATTGACGCATCCGCAGACAACCAATAACTTTTCTTCATTGGGCAATAGTCATAATAAACTGCCTGATCGGTCAGCTTTACAGCCTTAGCCAATTTAAAGAAGTTGGAAGAGAAATTAGCGAAGTGCTCGCGCTGATGGGCGATATCCTTGCTTTCTGAAATATGCTTGGCATCGAAGGCTAACTTGTCCTGGAATGACATAAAGGCATTCATATCAGCGGCAGGCAGCGATTTCATATCAACAGCATTAACCGCTTTGAGAAAGTCAGCTGCATGCGTCGCTGCATCGGTGCTGTTAGATTTGATCAAATCGTTCTTAACATCGTAATAAGAAGACAATAAAGAACCAAGTGCAGATGACTTTGCACTATTCTGAGTGAAGCCTTGGGTAAAAGTAGCTGCAGCTAATGCAACTAAAAGAAATATTTTTTTCATTTTGATTTAATTAATTTTAATAAACATTTAAGGCATGGCTAACCATGTCAACAAGTAACTAAAATTAAAAAAATCAAATTTGGAAACTCCGGATGATGAGCCGAATGCCCCTCGTCGGAGGCCGCTTTTGAGGTATCAGGTAATTAGAAGCTATATCCAAATCATATACGGGCACAAAACGGTAGTCGTAATATAAACCTGCAGAGATAAATGGAATCTGGATATGAACCTTCTCAGGTTGCGGAACAAGCTTAGCAAGCGCCGCAAAATTATTGGACATTCCCTGACAGCACGGGTCTGCTTTTGATTCAAATTGCGGACCGTCACTTTTCGGCTGTTGAAGGGACATCATCTTCATGTGATCATGATGAGCCGCGTGCAAACCATCTTCATGCAACACGCTTTTCCCCGTGCCCTCCACATTCATATGGAGCGCACAACTGAACCCGGCAACCGCGTTCAATAAAAAAACAGTTAAAAGAAATAGCGCCTTACTTTTCATTTTCCGAACAAATTTACATAACTATTTTTATAAATGTTTACATAATTCGGTAAAAAAATTACACAATTATCCATGGTTAAGCATATTGCAATCAACAAACGCATTTTGCTATCTTTTTCATGCTATGATGATCTTCACCTAATTTGCAGATTGCATCACAATATTGACGCAGGTCAGAAAAACAAATATAGGCCATTTGCATGTTCCCTTTACGGATAGAGGGCCTCGAAAGCTGCATGATGACATCCTTTTCCCGCTGATCCGGGACAACCAAATATAGCATTTCACCATCGTCCTGTACACTATAAATCAAATCAGTCAATCGTAGTATCCCCGAATAGATACTCGTACTCTTTTCGACTTCAAAAGCGGCAATCACTTTGGATGTGCCCTTAACGAACCACAAAACATCAATGAGTTTGACTGTATTCAAAATTTCTTTTTCAAGATCCATTTGCGGGAACTCTGCCAGGGAAATAAAAGTAAATTTATTTCCGTCCCAGGATTTGGAACGGTCATTAGATGCGGCTATTACATCATAGCCTAATGAGCACCCGATCTTTAAAAGGCGATACTGCATTTCATTATGTAAATGTTCATCTTCCGTTTCTGCCTTTTTGTCCTTATGCCGCTTTTCAATTAATTTTTCGAGACGAGTACGTTCAGTTTCTGATAGATATTCGTCCTTGCCTAACAACAACTTTTGCGTGCCAATCTCAAATAACAAACCGGCAAAAGCTCCAGTATCCAGCGAAAGTTCATTACAATATTTACGGTTCATATCCATAATGACCTCCCTGATCTTCAGGTACTCGCTCCAACTTCCCAGTTTCTTTTTGTCTTTAAATAAATAATTAAATCCATTGATGATCGCGGTGTTGAACGGCGGAATAAGTGTTGGATGTAAAAAATACAGGATACTGGCCACTGCAGGTCCTAAACCTTTTATCTTTAAAGCATCCAGCTTTTCAATTTCCCGCAGGATTTGGGCTTCATTCTTTGCGTTGATGCAGTTTTCCAAGAATTGTCCAAAAGCAATCTTATTTGCCTGGTTCTCATAAATATCGGGAATCCTTAGTTTAGGTTTCCAATAAAACGGGTGGGAAGCACCTTCAAAGACTTGTTTTTGTTCCGTAATGCAACTCAAAACAAATTCCAATGAAGATCCCTTAAAGTCATTGCCGAAACGTTTGGTCTTGATATCATCGATAACCTGCAATACCCCCCTACGGATAGAACGGAAGGCTTTTAAGCGTTCTTCATTATTGATGAACCAGGTATTATAGACGGATTCCTGATCATTCTTATACTGGGCAATGATAGATCGTAAATGTTCGCTCATGTTTAGCTTAATAGGCTAAGATAACAGAACTTTTTTTATTAATTCTAATCATTGCTAAATCATTAGAGCGATGAAAGCTTGTTTACTCAAGGTAAGCGTTAATAATATTATTTTGCGATCCAACGTGCTAAAGCCTGTTGTAGGGCTTTGAGATTGCGGATCAATCGTTCTTTATAACTATCCAGTAAAAATTTATTTTTCTGATTATCTGGTTGAATGGCTGCTTCGGATTTGCTAAGATCCGATGGCTGAATACTACAAAATCACTTTTTGCATGATGATGATAGTGATGTGCCATTTCGGCAAGACCTAATCCTTCGAAATACATTTTCGACCTGTTCGTGGCTTCTGCGAGTTCTTCAGGCTCATAAAAATGGGTATCTGTTATATGTATTTCACCACGGTCCGTTAAATGGTTTAGCGCCTCAATTATTACACCCGCAAAGGAAGCAAAATACTGTACAGAAGCGGAAAATAAGATAACATCAAATTTAAGTCCTGTTAAGCTTTCAGTTGGAAAGCTGTCATGGATAAATTTTAAATTTGACTTATTAAAAACAGCTATCGCCTGATGGATTTCGCTTTTGTTCGGATCTAATCCAATGATTTCAGTTTGCTGTATTTCGGCTAATTTTGCAGAAAGCCAACCATTGCCGCAACCTATCTCTAAAATCTTTAAGGGTTTCCTCTTCTTTTTAAGATAGTTGATCAATCTATCGCAGGATTTTTTTCTGATCTTCCACTCTTTAAAATGAACATGACCGGGTTCGATCTCGGGTAGCACCGATACCTGAAAATCAGAATAGGTTCTCTTTTCCTTTTGTCGCAAAAGGACATAAACCTTTTCAAAAACGGGATCATGATCTATATTATTAATCCTCAACACATGTATATCTGTATTTGAGCCCTAAAAAACAAGGGCTTCAATTAACATATACGCAAAAATAATAGATAACGTTGCTTCTAAATATAAGTAGTATGAGAACTCGCTTTGAAGCTTAACGACAGCATTTTTTTATAAATAAGAATTTGAAAAGCCAAATAAGGCCACTTTTAATCTTTTTCATATTTATGATTTCTATATTAAGGTATACGTTTAATCAGCCACGATTATTGTATGAACTTAACTGATTAGAGGCTCCGTTTAATTTACTTCATACATTGCAATCATTCCAGCCGCCAAATGATCATTCACATGACAGTGAAACTGCCAGCTACCGGTGTTGTTGGCGTTCATGTCAGCGGTAAGCAAGTTAGCAGGCCCCAAATATAACACATCCGTGCGACCGCCACTCACCGTAACGGTATTGCCATGCCAATGGGCGGTATGGTTATCCAGTTCATTTCCGAGGTCCATCACATACCAGCGTACTTTATCGTTAGCTTTGATCGCAGTAAATTTGCAATTTCCGTACATTAACCCATTCACAGAATGCTTCAGGTTACTTTCCTGGAAATCAGGATCATCATTACTTACGTGGTTTAACGTATATTTAGCTTTATTAGCTGACAGATAAAGACTATTATTCTCATCCATGATCATAAACAGGGCAAACTTCTCTTTGTCCATGTCCTTTGGTTTGTTTTGATCGAGATAACCTTTCCGGTAAATGACAATAGCACCGACAAGGCCCGCGTAAATATCCTTATTGTCTTCTTCCATGACATGGGAATGGTATATCCATCCAACAGAAGAACCATCCTCGCTGCCAGGCCCCGAATTTTCAGTGACTGCCCATTGATAGATAAAAGTTGCCCCAGGAGCGATGCCGGTAATCCCCTCATTATTGCTGTCGTAAACTACCCCATGAGGATGAATACTAAAAGGGAAGGTGGCTTTATTTTTAAAAATAACTTTAATACTGTCATTTACTTCCGCTCTGATGACCGGGCCGATCAGCCCCATGTCCGCCGATTCCTTTACTTTCGGTTGCGTGAAGCTGGCATCGGTATATTCCCGGTATACCGCCTTTATATATTTTTTGCCTATGCGGTCTGTGTCGTTTTGTAAATAAGTATTCTCCTTTATGCCGAAGGCAATCCCGGTTATTTGATTTATACCGGTCGGAGCGTAGTCCCATACTATCTCTTCTGCGGCTATATAATAAACCCGGGTGTTTGTCGCTGTAGTTAACCTCGAAATCGTTAAAATATTTTTATCTTTTTTACAGGCTGTCAAGATCATCAGAAAAACCAAGAGAATGGCTAAGGTGAATATGAGAGGTGATTTTTTTAATTTCATGGCTGTTTAATAAAAAATAATTAAAATTTAGCCCCTAGCCCAAAGTAGAAGCTTCTGCCTATTGCAGGAATGATTCCCGGCCCGGGATATTCATTCGTACGAATGGTGAAATATCGCTTGTCCGCAAGGTTATTCACCCCGAATTTTAAATTGTAGGAATGGAGGGTTAATTTGCCCGACCAATCTAAAACCTGGTAAGCAGGAATTAAACCGACCGCCGGATCAGAGCTATTTAGCGCGTTAGTGGCATCGGCATAAGACTTAGCCGTCTTACTGATCAAAAAGGTGGTAGAAAAAGGTTTATAAGAGTAAGTGATACCCAGCCTTTCTATAGCTCTTGGTGCATATTCGACATCCTTATTTTTAAATTCCCCTGTCGTGTAGCGCGCATCTATGTAGGAAAAAGAATTAAAAAAACTGATCTTGCCAAAAGAAGCATCGGGGAAGAAGGCCCTGGTTACATTCAACTCAATATAAGTTTCCAGTCCCCGGTGGACGCTATTGGCCACATTCGTGCGTAAGGTATATTCATTCCCCTGCGCATCTGTTTTTTGTATGATCCCAATCCGGTTATTATAGCGCAAATAAAAACCGCTGACATCAAAGTTAAAATAGTTTTTGACCGTTCCGCGCCAGCCTAAATCCGTGTTATAGCCATCGGCGTCTTTCATATTGGGGTCTATAACCGCGGTACTTGCAAATGGCGTAAGCTGGTCGTAAGTTACCGGCCGGTAAGCCTGTGAGATATTACCATAAATATTTGTGCTATTGGTGGTTTTGTATTGAAGACCTATTCCGAACAAGGCTACATACCTGTTTTTAGACCGATCAGAGGTCAGCACATCATTTCCGTCCGTAACATAGCCTTTCGCCGTGGAATTGATGTATTCATAACGAATTCCTGGTGTAATGGAGAACCTGTCATTAAGCTTGAACGTATTTTCTAAAAAGGGGGCGATATTTAAAGTGGTAAAATCAAGGTCATATTCATATCTTGGATCTAATAAGCTGAGGTCAAAATCGCTGCCGGTTGTTCCTTCACCGCCGCCTTGTCTTTTCATCCTACCTGTAAAAGCTCTTAATCCAGCCGCGAGTATATTCTCTTGCTTAAATAATTTGTAAGTATGCAATACACGAACCTCGGTCGTCCAGTTTGTAAACCGCTCTCTTTGAACTTCGCGATTCCCGTAAGCGTTGGTTACCGGGCTGATGGTGTCCAACTCGGCAGGTCCACCATCTTCATTTTTCCAAACGAGGTCGCGGGAACTTAACAAGACGGAGGATTTAAAATACAATAGCGTATGGGCCGTAAATTTATATTCTGCAGTCGCGGCAAAGATATTCCACGGACTGCGCAGCCAGTTCCTGGCACGGTAAGATGCCCGGCTGTCCAGATTGAATTGCACATCATCAAAACCACCCGGCATGTGGATACGGTTTCTCAAAATTGAATATTCCAATCCTATTTTTAGCCTGGCATTAGCCTGGTAATTAACACCCGCAAAACCGGAAACCTGCTGTACTTCCGAATTTGACCGCCAGCCTTGTATGTTTTTATATTGAATAAATC
This sequence comes from Mucilaginibacter inviolabilis, assembly GCF_011089895.1. Classification (NCBI taxonomy): domain Bacteria; kingdom Pseudomonadati; phylum Bacteroidota; class Sphingobacteriia; order Sphingobacteriales; family Sphingobacteriaceae; genus Mucilaginibacter; species Mucilaginibacter inviolabilis. The sequence continues at coordinate 361,386 of NZ_JAANAT010000002.1, read as the reverse complement.
CATAATAATTAAATTTCCCTATGGTACCGCCAGCGGAGGTAAATGCATTAAATAGTCCAAAGCTTCCACCGGTTTCCTGAACATTGATCTCCAGTGGTTTATCTTTTACTCCCTGCTTAGTGATATAATTGATCACTCCGCCGAATTGGGGACCAAATTGCAATGACGACGCGCCTCTTGTAACCTCTATCCGTTCTATAGCTTCTAAAGGCGGGAGGTAATAAGCTTCCGGATAGCCATAAATATCAGCAGCGACATTATAGCCATTCTGTCTAGTATTTGTTTCAACTGATTGCGTTGGGTTTAATCCCCGGAATCCTATTCCGTTTGATGGAAAACCCCCGCCCTCCGTTTCTGAATAATTGGCGCCGGGAATACGTCCGAGAACCTGCCGCGGGTTATTTTGAGCGGTATTCGCATCCAGACTGTCCAGCAAAATGACCTCTGTTTTTTTACCAGCGTAAATTACCCCATTATGCACATCATTCAGATACCCCATACCGGTTATAGCTTTATAGCCCTTAACGGTCACTTCAGTTAACTGCTTTACTGCCACCTGGAGTTGGATATTAACTTGTACCTGTTCTATGCCGGTTAATACAATCGTCTTTTGCTGGCTAAAATATCCTTCCCGGCTTAGTTTGATCAGATGACTTCCATTCTGAATTTGAATAAACGAAAAAAAACCATTTTTGTCAGTCATAATCGTTAGCGTGTCCAATTGAACGGTGACTGCGGACAGGCTTATTCCGTTTTCGCCGGTAACGTGCCCGTAAATCTGATACCGCTTGATTTGAGCAGAAAGCGAAGATTGAATTATTAAAGACAACAAAATAAGAATTGTCGTCTTTGGTTTAGAAAGAAAAAAATTAAAGTAAGCTATATTCATTTTTATTTAGACTAATTACAAATAAGTCACAATGATACAAGAAATCACTTAGAAAATAAAACTTTATTAAAGTAAATTAAAAACTTCTTGCTGCAGTTGGCGTAAATCACACTTTCAAGGCTACATAGCCTACTCAATTATTTATGAAAGTTTAATGATTAATTTGAAACTGTGAATAGATATAGCCGAGTGTGAATAATTTGCTAAACAGTGTAAAACGCCGCTATTGTAATATTGAAGAGATTAATATAAATATTCAGAAAGAATCTTCACTTTAGGTTTTAAAGTAAGATAGTTTTTCGTTTTAAAAAAAAGATTGCTCGCAAAAGCTGGACGTAATGTCGTCCTCAGACTTGCGTCCTAATAACTGGAAATCGATTTAAATTTAAGGCATCACCTATTAAGATAAGTTTTAATAAGAAAACTGCGAAAAGGTCTCTATTAAATTCATGGGTCCTTATTTTGAAGCATTATATTGTTGTATCAATTTTCTGATAACCTTAAAATTGTATTTATTTTGTTGCTTGAAGGCAAGGTAGACCTGCTGTTTATCATTGATCAGATCGGTAAAGTGTTGGACTAATTGTTTGTCTGTTCCAAACAAACGCCTTTCGTTATTAATTTCGACCAGTGGCATATTCTTTTTATTTGCATACCAATACTTGGTAGTTGCTCTGTAACGATGAGATATCAATTCATACAAGTTAATTTCCCCGCGTTCGAGCAGGGCAACGAAAGTTGGCTTATCTTGACCTGGTAAAATGGCGGCTATGAATGTCTGAGGATTCATTTTTGACCAATGATAATCCTTTAGCTTATCTTCAGTTACCGACCCAAAATTCGTACTTCCGGGTAATTCATATAGAATATTTCCCAACCAGTTATATTTCAGTTTTACGGCGATGGTATCACCTTGTTTTGTAATAATATAATCGTTGGGCATCTTTTGAGCATAAGCACCTTTCAGGGATAAAAGAAGCACAATTGAGAGGGCGATAATCCTGGTCATAATATAAATTTTAATAGATAAAATTAACTTATTATTATGATGGTAACGTTATGAACTTGCCCATATTATGTAACAATACAGGTTGAAAGCAAAATTTAAAACCGCCTTTTAATTGACGGCGACAAAGGCGTATCTTATTCTGGCGTAATAAGAAATTATAAATGGTTCGTGTGACCGCTGTAGATCAAACGCTCTTTGCGCAGGATCTTTACCTTCGTTTTTCTGGATAATTCACCTACTCATTAATCCGGGTTCCGACCGTATATTTCGGATATCCACTATTTAATAAAACAAATGCGTTCGGGTAATCTTTATACTAATATGGAAAATCATTTCTTTATTAAAGCGCCTTTATGTTTTAACGCGCTGTCCAAAACCCTCGAAATCAATCACGAAGAGGAAATTTTCAGGGTCTCTTTAAATGGAACAACAATCGGCGCGGTTACCAGCAACGAAGATAAAAGCTGGGACCTGGCCGGGGGTGAACTTGATCAGGAAACAGTGAATTTGATAGGCGAAGGCATCGAAAAATATTATGATGAACATTACAGTTAATTTTTAATGTCTTAGTGCACTCAACCAGAAAAGCCCCGCCTAATCGTTTCGTAGGAAAACCCTTTGAAGAAGCTGCCTTTTCATTACCTGTCAAGATTCGTAACAATTGGGTAATTATCGTGCTTAATAATAGGATAACGAAAGAAAAGGAGGATGATTCCGAGTAAAGCGTATACCGCCAGGCTACTTTCGCTTTCATCTTTCGTTCTCATTTTATTAAAGCGTGCAGCCAGCACCTTTGTTCCGCCTTCCTGAATGTTTTTATATTCCGATTTGACGTAGGCGAGGATATTTTTTACATCCTGATCAGCAAGGTTAGTAAAACAGCCATGGCCTGCTGGTTAAACTGCTTATATATTTCCACCACTTAGGATCTTTCTTTGTGATCAGCGCCCGGTTATTTTGTATCCATTGGATCAGGTATTCCTCCTTATGTCCGATGGTAACCATCGGCCCGGGCCGGCCCTTCCGGTAGCGAGTCAATTTTATGACATGTGCCAAAATTATTGGCCGCCAATAACTTTTCCTTTCACCGCATCCGGGCCATTACAAAACAGTTACCGTAGTCGTTAGAACGTAAACAATTAAAATACTTTTAGCTGTGGTCTTATTTAATAGGTTTCATTGTTACGCTCTATGCCACGGTGCCGCTGTTTAAAAAATATATCGGTTAAATGTTCCGTATTTTTCCTTTATCCTTCCTTTTGGTAAACTAAGGGCCAGCAATACCAGACCGGACACTATGCCGTTCCATAAAGCAAAAGGCGGCACCCCTTTTACCAGAAGTATGGCTGCGATCAGCCAAAGGACGAAAATAAAATTAAGGAACCGTAAGGTCCGGCCAACCTCCGCCATGGCAATCACCGAAAAAGTGACCACTAATGCCCCAAGCGTTGTAAAGTAATTAGCGGTTTTACCGGTTATATTGAAATTTCCAGGATACAACATCCACCACAACCCTATAGCTGTGCACAACAGTAAACTCCAGGGCAGGTTCATTCCCCAGCCCATAGCCGGAAGTGTTTTGGAAATCGAATCCGTAAATAGCGGAGTGCGCACATCTTTACTGCCGCCTTTAACCGTGTCGCCCATCCAAAAAGTACGCCAAAAAGGCTTGCCTTCTTTTACCCGTCTGGTTAAAAATTGGATCATAGCTACCACTTCATCCAGTGTAAGGGGTATCATTACGACCATAGCGACAGCAGTTGTAAGACAAATAGTACACCAGTGTCCAACGGAAACCGGCTGCAATGTAATCAACACGATGCTGATCACACCGAGCGGAATGACCAGTATACCAAAAAAGCTGACCATCCATGGCATCGTACGCCACCGGTTCGACATACCCATATAGCCCATCAGCGCTTCTATGGTATAGGAAAGGTTACCCAGACCGGCATCAGATATAGGGAAAGATTTAGAAACCGAGGAGGTTAAAACCTTTTCAGTTCCCATGCTAAAAAAAGGGTCCCAGGCGTGATGGATATAGCCTAATTGATAAGCGGTTAAATAGCGGGAACAAAAAAAACCGATCCAGCCCAGTATGATAATGGGAGTGCGTTGCAGCCAGGTTGAAGGATTGTACGACCAGCCCGGCGGCGTATCTGGCCCCGGAGGCATCGTCATCATCATCTGCATCATACCAGGCATTTCCGGAATAAGCACCGATAAACCGATGGCAAAGACACCGGCTATACTATCAGTTATGTAAGCTGTCGCGTCGGGTGACCAAAAAATCAGCGGAGCGAACAGGAGCCATACACCAACAAACGCAGAAGCCCATGGTGCCCAAAGGCGGAAAGGGTTAGCCGAAAGTAAACTAAAGATAACCAGAAGCACCCCGCTGATAAGATCGCTATAGGTCATTGCGGCACTTTTATAACCAAACGTAAAAGGTGCTGCCATAAGAAAAAAACCGAGCAGGACATTCGTAACGTGTGTCCAATACAAGTTATTGTAATGTTCAACGATCATTTTTGTTTGATCTGCCAGCTGCTTTTGGGAAAATGGTTCACCTTGCGGCGACATGGAAGAATCATCGTGCTGCTTCATATAATTAGAATTTGGTTAAACCATAGTGGGGTTATTTTTTTAGTTTATTTACCTTATAGAACTTCTCTGGGTTTGCTTTTAGATTTTTAACAATTTCTGGCAAGGTATCGCTTAGCGCATGTTTTGGCCTCCAGTCGATCACCTGTTTTGCTTTCGTACTGTCCAGCTCGAAATGATCATCCGCCAAATCGATCATCCAGGGCTTTATAAATGCCTTGCCAAAAAGATTTAACATAAATGCGCCGGTTTTGGCAAACCACTTCGGTATCCGAATGATGTCTGATTTTTTGCCATTAATTGCTTTAGTGATGATATCCTGTAGTTCCTGATAAGCTAAGGTTTCGTTATCTCCGATATTCAAGATCACTTTTGGAGGCAACTCTTTCCTTTTGTCTATGACTTTAACAATAGAATCTACCAGATCATCAAGGTGAACATACGTACTGCCATGAGATATATCGCCAGGGTAAAGCCTTGCACTGATCTGCTCTTCATAAATACGCTGTATCTGGTTAGTAATGGGTATTGAATTGCCCTGTTCGTCATAAACGCCTGCTATACGCATTATCACGACCGGAATTTTACCTCTTTTCTCGTTCAGAACTTTTTCAGTTGCCACTTTTGACTTAGGGTAGTCCCACTTAGGCTTCAGCGGCCATTCCTCGTCCATTTTTACGCCCGGCGATGATGGTTTATATACAAGCATACTACTCGAAAATAAAAACTGGTCTACCTTAAATTTCTGAAGATTTTTTAATAACCTTTCCGTCCCTTTGACCGTTACTTTATCATATAAGTCAGAAGGCTTTCCTAAAAAATCGTAATAAGCTGCCAGATGTACTACAGATGCAATTTGGTTTCCGTAAGCATACCGAATCCGTTCAAAAGCAAATTCGACGCTTTGATCAGAGGTAAGGTCAACACAAATGCATTCAGCTTCGGCAGGTGGAAAAGGATAACCGGCGTTGTCTAATCCTGCAATAAGAAATCTTGAAGCCAGCTTTTCAATAAGCGCGGTACCTATCAACCCGCTGGCACCTGATACAACGATCAGTTCCTTCTGTATTGCACGGGGTTTGTTTGTCCTCTCTGTTTGTTCTTTTTCCATCTGTTCTACCAATTTAAATAGGTGGTTTTTTAATTTAAGCAATTCAGCCGCGAAAGTATATACTGACAGGCTTGCGCACATTCCGCGCAAGCCTGACTGCATTCACTGCTATGTTCAATTCCCATGCCGCAGAGCCTTTCGAGTTCTTCTCCGCAGGAAGTACAAATAAATGCACAAACCTGGCATAAATGTGGGGTAGTGATGTCATCCATTGTCAGCTCTAACGCCATTGCCCGGCAAACAGACGCACAATCCAAAGTCATGCGTATTCCCGTTTCCAACTCAGGTAAGGAAGCCTGTTGCATATTTTGAGCGGAACAGTATCCACAAATCTCAGCACACCGCTCAAACTTGTGGATAAGTTCCTGTTGATATAGATTGGACATCGTTTACTTTAAAATAATAATCGGCATAATCTCACCTTGATTTCTTTTTGACGAAACATTTGCTGCAATAATGTCAAGCGTACCAAAAGTGTCATTTCATAATCAAACACTAGTAGCCATTTGTTCACAGGCTTCAGCGCATTTGCGGCATGTTTCCGCACATTCGCTACAGTGTTCCATGCCCATCTGCGCATGTTTTTCGCATTCTTCCGCACATGCTTTGCAAACATCGGCACAGATACGGCACATATGCGCGCTATACTCACTGCCTAAACTCATCAACTCCGCCGCTGAACGGCAAACGGTCGCACACTCCAAATCAAGTTGAATACACCTTGCCATCATTTTGACTTCTTCCTCATTTAAGCATTCTGTAGCGCAATGGCTACAAGCAACCGCACATGCTACACAAGCATCAATGCAATCTTTGAATTTTTGATGTGACATAATTTTTCGATTATATGGTTAGAATTAATGAATGATGAAGTTATTTATTACCATTTGCCAGCAGCCAATCCTGAAACTGACCGATCTCTTTGGTTTGGCTGTCTATAATACTTTGGGCCATCGTTTTCATCGCATTTTCCGAACCCTTCAAAAGTTCTAAGCGTGAATTTTCAGTTGCCGTTTGGTGATGCCCAATCATAAGTATGGCGAAATCGTGATCGATCCTTCCATCGATAATCTGTAGATCGGCTTGTTTCATGCCTTTTTGCATATCCATCATCTGTTGCATGTCGAAATCCGGGTCGTTGCCGTGTGCCGGATGTGATTTTAAAAACGATGTCAACTGGGCAATCTCTGTCTGCTGAGCTGTAATGATGGATTGAGCCATTTGCTTCATGGTTGCATCAGTTCCGCTTTTTAGTTCAAGGTTGGCCATGTCAATTGCCCCCTGGTGATGGATGCGCATCATCAGCGCGAAGTCGTTATCCGGATCCTTGGTCATTTTTAACGTATCCATTTTCGCCATGGTAGCGTGCATGATCGCCATCATTTGATTTTGGTCATGCGCCTGTAATTGCAATTGGTTGCTGTTGTCTTTCTTACATGCACTGCATATCGCCATAAAAGCAGTTAAGATTGAAAGTTTAAATAGAATTTTCATGGTAATGTGTTTATATTAAATTATCGATTTTATCCTTTATGATTGGTCTTCCATTGCTGGAACGCTTTGATATCCTGGCTTTGCTGCGGAATGGATTTTTGTGCCATTGAACGAAGTTTGTCTGTTTTGCTGTAGGCTATTATACTTTTTGCCATTTGAATGCCGTCGGTATGATGTTTAATCATCATGTCAGCAAATTCATGATCCACCGAGGACATCGACATATGGCCCGGTTTTATCATAGACATCATATCATCTTGCATCGCTTTTGCCGGTCCTGAATTTTTTTTCATGGGATCATAGTTTTTCGGGGCGCTTTGCAAAGAAGCGATCAACTTATCCAAGTCTGAAACTTCCTTCGTTTGGTCATCAATGATCTTTTGGGCCAGTGTTTTCAACTTGGCGTCTTTGCCGTCCTGAAGTTCGATTTTGGCCATATTAATGGCTCCCTGGTGGTGGATTTTTAACATCGACGCGAAATCGAGGTCGACGATGCCTTTCATTGGCTGCGACTCCATATCTTTCATCATCTTATTCATTACCTCCATTAATTCGTCACCATGGAGCGCTTTTTTAATTTCAGAGCTTGAAATATTAAGCACTGCATTTGCCGGTAACCGGCCAGTCCCGATAACTGATCCATTAGCGTTGTTTAAGCTTATTGCATTAATTGTCAAAAATGGGATGATTAAAATTGCTGTTTTCATAGTTTTAGTTTTAGTTTTATTTGTTTTATGATTACATGATAGATTTTATAAGATGATGGTCAGACCTCCGCCAAAACCATATTGGTTATCGTAGCTTGCCGAAACCGCAAAATTTTTGGTAAGGATATAACGCGTGTCGACCTGGAACTCATTATCTGTATTATAAGAGGAGCCCATGTACAGCCTCGTAGTAAGTGGTATGTCCTCCCGGCTAATCGTGAAGCGAAACTGCCCTTTACTGCTGATACGCGCATCTGTTTGTAAGAAAAGCGGAAGAAGGTAGCGCAAACCAACTACCGCGCTGTTATCGCCGTTACGACGAAACAGCCTCCCCTTTTCTGTCTGCTCAAAGTTGCCCCCCACATAAGCAGCCAAATACTGGTTATTATCCAGGTACCGCTGGAAACGCGGGTCAATTTCATAACGTCCGTCGTAGCTGAACCTGTAATTAGCGTTGAATTCATACCGCGTATTCGATATGAAAATGGACCCGACACTGGTTTGTGAATGAAAGGAGGCCATGCCCCAGGTATACCACCGGCGATCATCTTTTAAAAGGGGGTTATTTTTCTGATAGGGCGCAACCTCGGCATTGCTGGGGTTATCTTCATAACGGACTACTCTGGCCATACCGGACATCATATGATATAAGGTATGACAGTGAAAAAACCAATCATGCGCTTCATCTGCTAAAAATTCAATCGTCTTAACCTGCATAGGTTCGATACTGACGGTATGCTTCAGCGGCGCGGAATCACCCATAGCATTCAGAACCCGGAAAAAGTGCCCATGCAAGTGCATAGGATGCTCCATCATCGTGGTATTATGTAAAACAAACCGTACAACCTCGCCTTTTCTGATCAATAATTTGTCTGCTTCCGATAGAGCTTTATTGTTGATCAGCCACGTGTAGCGAATCATACTGCCGGTAAGATAAAGGTGGTAAGTCCTGACCGTATGGTTCCCTTCTATGGCTGTGGAACTGTTGGCCTGAAGCATATCGTAGGTCAGTATTTTCCCTTCACCACCTAATCCAAGCAGCATAGAACCACCCGGCCCCATCTTTGTGCCCTTACCGTCATCGGTCATATTCATGCTTCCCATGTCTCCCATATCCATGTTACCCATGTCTTTCTGCTGGCCGCCCATACCTGGTTTCGTGTCTTTCATGGGCATTTTTTTCCCTTTTTCGCCGACCATTTTTTTCATGCTTGAATCGCCCTTCATGTCCATGCCGTTCATCTTCATTTCAGGCATAGGCTTAGCTGCTTTATCATCCATTTTCATGTCACCCATATCCATGCCATCCATTTTCATTTTGCCGGTACTTTTGCTGAATTCCAGGCCGTCGTTTTTTACTTTTGAGTTGGGCACGGAATTCATAGACATATTCATCTGGCTCATCATCCGGTTAAAGGTGTGCGTCAATTTATAATACGGCACGGGAGGAATGTCTTTCACTTTAACTTCGGCACCAGAACCAAACCAGGCCGACACTTTCCCTGAGACATCCTGATAGGTCGCACGGAATTCATATTTGCCTTTTAAGGGTATTTTGACAAGTACGTCATAAGTTTCTGCCGTTCCGATCAGGATCTTGTCAACCGTCACAGGTTTTACAGCCAGGCCATCAGCCGCGATCACCGTCATCTGGCTTCCGGCGTAATTCAACCAAAAGTAACTGGAAGATGAACCGTTGATAATGCGCAACCTAACGATCTCGCCCGGTTTGAATTTCGACAACTGCTGATCAGTATAGCCATTGACCAGAAACCGGTCGTATTTGACATCCGCCAGATCCATGGCCGGCATACGCCTCCAGTCCAGCTTTAATTTATCGCCCAGGTAACCTTTTGTGATCGCTCCGCCGTAACTGAGTACGCTTCCTTTCTGAATGGAGAACCAGTCGGTTCCACGTTTTAACATCCTTTGCACTTCTTTCGGTTTATAATCCGTCCAGTCGGAAAAAAGCATCACTTGTTCGGGGTATTCTTTGCTTTTCATTTGAGGATGTATCACAATGGAGCCGTAAAGACCAGACTGTTCGTCCAAATCTGTATGTGAATGATACCAGAAAGTACCGGTTTGCCTGAGAGGTATAATAAACAGATGGGTGGAATCCGGCATGATCGGCACTGTGGTCAGATAAGGCACACCGTCGTACTGATTGGGCACCAAAACACCATGCCAGTGAATAGACGTTTCTGTTTTCATCCGGTTGTGAACACGAATATAAGCAGTGTCTCCTTCCGTAAATGATAGCGTGGGGCCTGGTATATGGCCGTTTATCGCCATTGCTTTTACCGGTTTTCCGGTATAGTTAGCAATAGTATCCGTGATATAGAGGTCGTAGTTTATCCGTTTGCCGGCATGAATAAAATGATCATTCAGGGTAGAGGACATACTGGCTATAGTGTCCTTTCCCTGTTTAGTCATCGCTTTCATAGGCATACCCGGCATCCCGTCACCCATTTTCATTTGTTTCTGCATATCCATTTGCTTCATGCCAGTATCTTGCATCTTCATTCCGGGCATTGCCGTTTTGTCCTTCATATTCATTCCGGGCATACGTTCCTTGCTCATTTTCATCCCTGGCATTCCCGTCTTTTCCTTCATATTCATTCCGGGCATACTTTCCTTGCTCATATTCATCCCTGGCATGGCCTTACTTCTTTTTTTAATGCCCGAACGCTTACCTGAACTGCCCTCCATTTTCATCCCTGGCATCCCCGAAGTATTTTTTGAAGGCACATGATGAGTCACCGCAGTCGACTTTGCAGGTTTTTTTATGACATTTTTTGAGGCAGGCATCGGCATTTTCATGTGCATGGTGGTGTCGCCCATACGCATTTTTTTTTGTTGACATTGGGCTGAATGACCAAATCCAAGCAGTAAGATGATTATTAAGTTAATGGTGATTTTCATGAGCTTAAATTTTATCCAGTGGTTTCCTGTCGCTTTTATTGATTGATTTATATTCACTTGGAGTCAAACCAGTGATGCTTTTAAATTGATTAGACAAATGTGCATTGCTGCTATAACCCATAACATTAGCTATTTCATTCATATTCAGCTCACCATATTGCAGCAATTCCTTCACCTTTGCTATCTTTTGCTGAATGATGAACTTTTCGATAGTTACATCCTCGTGATCGGAGAATATACGACTCAGATATGAATATTCCATTTGCAGGGATTCGGCAAGCATACTGCTGAGGGTTTGATGAACATCGGTCAGGTCGGAATGGTGAATCAGCTTGATAACGGTATTTTTGATCTTTTCTACCAGCCGGTCACGTTCCTTATCGATGATCTCAAAACCCAGGATCTTTAACGAGGAAGCTATCTGCTGCATCTGTGCCTCGTTAGGTTCGGGATGGAACTGAACCTCACCAAGGCTGATGTCAGAGATCAGAAAATTATGATTATCAATTTGTTGTTTGACGACCATAATGCAACGGTCGCAAACCATATTTTTTATATGAAGAAGCATATTCGATTTTCAAGTGGTTAATGATTGAACATTAAAATACCAGCCGCGTGGGGTGCGGCAGCTAAAAATCAAATGAGGATGGAACGATTTAGAATGTATATAAATGGCTTCGAGGCATCAGGCGGTGCTTTAGAAATAGGCCATTTGAATTGATCTGTGCGTGTCTGAACAACAATATCCTGGCAATATGAGACGCCGTGAAGTGGAGGTTGATACACCTCCAAATGTAATTCTGATGATCCGGCAATATTTTCCTTGATCACCGATAAGTTCTGCTGGTTGCAGCAAGTACAATGTTGACTTCTTATTTGATAAGCGGAGTCTTCCGATGGCTCGTCACAGCAATGATCGTCGTCACAAGAATCAGTTTTAGACAATGCGGCCCCCTTGTTAACATAGCCGGGGCCTGCATCGGCACAACAATGAAAAAAGCAGGCTGATACCCCTGATGTTAACATCAGGTATAAGGCCGCCAAGATCAGTGCACTAAACTTCTTCATTCCTTATTACTACACAAAAAAGTTACAATTGTTCTTGGCTATATATTTTTCTTTTAAATTAAAATCCCGCTGACATCGCAGCAGGATTTCTGTCTGCTAGTTTGCTAATCAATTCTTTGTGCAAAATAGCCTTTTGCCGTCACGCTTTCGATGATCTGTTCGGCAGTCAATCCTTCTGCCTGCACGGTAAGCACCTTGTCGCGATTGGCTGTATCTACCTCCCATTTATCTATACCCTTTAAATTGTCTAATGATGGGGTTACAGCTGCTATGCAGCCACCACAGTTGATATTCGTTTTGAATTTGAAAGTTTCCATGTTATTGATTTATATTAAATGTTAATTTTTGACAATTTCAGCCGGAGGCTATTGCTCACCACAGATACGGAGCTTAGTGCCATAGCCGCCCCGGCGATCATCGGATTCAATAGGAATCCATTAAAAGGATATAACAATCCCGCCGCAATAGGTATGCCGATCAGGTTGTAAACAAATGCCCAAAACAAATTCTGTCTTATGGTACGGACCGTCAGCCGCGAAAGCTTTAACGCTTTGGCGATCTGCGTAAGATCGGGCGATATTAGCGTGATCTTAGCAACATCCATTGCGATATCTGAACCCTGTCCCATCGCGATGGAAAGATTAGCTTGCGCGAGCGCCTGGCTGTCATTGATACCGTCGCCGACCATAGCTACGACCTTTCCATCGGCTTGCAGTTGTTTAACAAAGTCTGCTTTATCTGAAGGCAACGCTTCTGCTATGACATGATCAATTCCTGCTGCAGCTGCAATGTTGTTCGCCGTTTGCCGGTTGTCACCTGTGACCATATAAACTTCGATGCCTTGTTTTTTTAAATCTTCTACCGCCTGCGCGGAATTGCTTTTAATCTTGTCTTGAATGCCGACGATCCCCAGTACCGATGTATGATCTGCAAAATAGATAACAGTCTTAGCGGAATTCAGCCACAGATCCTGTTGCTTTTTCAAATCATCCGGTATTTTGATGTTAATGCTGTTAACCAGTTTTGGGCTACCGGCCAAATAAGGCTTTCCGTCACGCAAACCTTCAACCCCACGTCCGGTTAGGCTTTTAAAATAACTCATGGAAACAGGTTTTATAGCGAGATTTTTAAGATGTTCTACAATGGCCGCCGCCAAAGGATGTTCTGATTGCTGTTCTAACGACAGCAAAATCCCTGCAAGAAATGATCGGTCCTCTTCGGCCTCTTTTGTCCAGGCCAGATCTGTGACTTTTGGCTTGCCCTCGGTTAATGTTCCGGTTTTATCAAGAATAACAGCATTAACACGATAACCAAGTTCCAGTGCTTCAGCATCTTTAACAAGAATGCCGTTTTCAGCACCTTTACCGATTCCGACCATAACTGCGGTGGGCGTTGCCAGTCCTAAAGCGCAGGGGCAGGCGATCACCATCACCGTCACCATCGCTAATAGCCCCTGGGTGAGGGCGTGCTGCCCGCCAAACAGTATCCATGCCCCGAAACTCAGCAACGCAATTAACATGACAACCGGCACAAAAATGCCAGCAATTTTATCGACAAGTTTTTGCACCGGCGCTTTTGAACCCTGCGCCTCCTGAACCAAGTGGATGATCTGGGCCAGCATCGTTGCGCTTCCTACTTTTTCGGCCGTAAAACGAAAACTGCCTTTTTGATTTATTGTTCCTGCAAATACCTTATCACCTGCCTTTTTTTCAACGGGAACTGGTTCACCGCTGATCATACTCTCGTCAATAAAAGAGTTCCCTTCAAATAGGACGCCGTCAACGGGGATTTTTTCACCTGGTCGAACCTGCAAACGGTTACCAACCTGAACATCTGCAATGGGCGTTTCTATTTCTCCCTGTTCAGTAATTAGTAATACGGTTTTTGGTTGCAGCCCGATCAATTTTTTGATAGCGGAGGAAGTATTCGATTTGGCCCGCTCTTCCAGAAGCTTGCCCAACATAATAAAGACGATCACTACAGCTGCGGCTTCAAAATATACATGGGGCATCAGCCCTTGACGATACCAGAATTCGGGGTATACGGTATTAAAAACGCTAAATGCAAAAGCGATTCCTGTACTCATCGCGACAAGCGTATCCATATTGGCCCTGCCGTGACAGGCCTGTTTCCAGGCATTGATAAAAAAACTCCTGCCCGCAATAAATAATACAGGCGCTGTCAGTACCAACATGATGTAATTCCCATAAGGAACGTTCATGAAAAACATCCCAATCAATACAACGGGAACGGTTAATATTGAGGCCCAAATGATGTTCTTCTTTAGTTTTTCCAAATGGCTTTGCCGGGCTTCTTCTTGTTTTTTCCTCCCATTAACCGTATCAATGATCAAATCATACCCCACAGATTGTACAGCCTGTTGCAAGGTTGAGGGTTGTATCAAAGCTGGATGGAAGGCTACTTTTACCGACTGTGTAGCATAATTAACTTCCGCCTTTTCTACACCTTTTTGTGCATTGATCATTGATTCTACACTGGCCGCACATCCGGCGCAGGTCATGCCGGTCACAGGAAAAGTAAGTGTTTGAGTTGGTGCTGTCATTCTAAATTAAATATATCGTTACAAAGTTACGCCTCATCTTTTTATCACTATTACATAATTCAGGGAAAGAATTACATAATTATTTAAGTCCAAACTTTTTCTTGGTCAAAACGGGATTGTGCCGTCTTAACATAATTAGTTGCTGTTTAATGCAGGTGCGTATGGAATATCGCCCATAAAACAACAACAATTCCCGCCATGCTTAACAAGAACACAAGCGTATAGATAACTTCCTTAATTATTCTGGCGACTGTCCAGGGCCTTTTCTTTTCAGGGGCGGGCTTTTTAATTTTTTTCTTTTTAGGAATTGACATAGACAATAATTTACGGGATAGTGTAATCGAAAGGTCAATTTGTAAGCTCTTACTTAAAAGTTAACGCTCGGCAATGTTCTTGTCTGTTACTTTAACGAATGACGCAGCAATTAAAGATGTTCCGGTCTGTTTATGGCAGGTCTGCCACTTCGCTGATAATAGGCTGATAATTCGCCCATTTCCGTACGTAAACGCTTTATTAGCTTTTTAGAAAAAGCCCCCAGTTCCTTATCATGCCCATACTTCGATAATAGCTTGGCCATTTTTAAACCTTGCTGGTCGAGGTCAATCATCAGCAGCACAAACTCCTCGTCGGTTGTTAGCCTACTTGGAAAAGTGTTTTTTGTATGCTGGGCAAACGAATCTATTTGGCGGCTTATGCCGGTTTCTTTATGTCCGGAATCATAGTTTACATGGAAATTCACTTTAACCAGGAAATTATTCAATTCTAAAGTTTCATGAATACGGTCAGTTATCATTTTCCGGACATTCCGGACCAACAGGTTGTTTTTTCCCTTTTGCATCTCCAGCATTTCCATATCGACAGCACCAAGATTGCTTACGATAATTAACATGACAATATCCCGGTCAGTATTACCCGTCATGAGCAACTGACCGAATTGCACATTCATCTTGTCAATAATACTATTGAAACTAACTGTGGTATCCTGATTATCGAAACCGGACGAGACGTATCTATTCCTGCCATGACCATGAACGGTCACGGCATAAAATAAAAATAACGCAAAAAATCCAAGTGTCTTGTGCCTCATCGGAATTGATCGTATTAGTTGGCCGCATGCTGCCTGATTAGCGGGAAAGCCGGTTATTTCATGGTGGAATCCATCTTCATCAGACTATCTTGTTTGCCGGATTTCGCATGTTCTTTACCCATATCATCCTCTTTCATCAAATATCTGCCCATTGGCCCTACACCGGCGATATGCGTTAACCGTGCACCGTGATGGCCAGCAATGGACAAACAAATAGCAGCAAGTGTAGCTGATACCAGAACGACTGCATTATATGACCTGGAATAAAATTTTGCAAAAACACCTATTGCTTTTAAAAGCAACGTGATGCCCGATAACCATAAAGTGTACTTTGCATACTTCTCGTGCGCTGCAAATATTGCCATAGCAGCCTTAGGCGTATTATCAGCTGGATCAGCATGGAACAAAGTGCTGGCCGCTAATGCGGAAAGAAAAGCCGCGGCCATGATCGCCAATGTGGCCCACCTAATTTGATGCCATTGCGGCTTCGCAACAATAATGACCTGGAAAGCAAATGCCATTAAAATCAATACAATAGGAAAGTGTATAATTAATGGATGTAACGAGGGAAATCCTGAAAACATAGTTTTAATATTTAAGATTTGATATTTGACCGGTTCAAAGCGATACCGGACTCCATAATGAAATAAGCAGGCATTGCTAAAAACAATGGCGCTTAGCAATAACCATTTTCAAGGCATTCCACCAAACATTAACTTTGACTGATGGACGATAAAATGGCCAAAAAAGTCACGGGTCAATTATTCCTTCGAATGATGAAAAGGAAAATTATTGGAGTTTATCAAATCTGGAAACGCTGGATAGCTATCCGCATCGTCCAAGAGGGCGGCCATTGGGAAACCTTTTTACTAGTTTTAATCCGGGGCAATAAACTGGTAATCTTGACGATATGTGGGACACAAGAAAAAAATATTTTCTGAGGTGCGTCAAATGAAATCCTGTTACCTTGGGGTGTTTCTTTGGCCAACGAGTTGAATCGGGACGTGCCGTTCTGACAGCATGCATCTTCCTCGTTTTGAAAACTAGGAGGATGATTATTTTTTTCGTTTAAGGAGCGGTAAACATTAACCTTATTAACTATGGTATGAAAACCATTCTGATGTTCATGATGATCAGGCAGATCCTGAAAAGTCTGGTGCAAAGTACAACCAAGCCCAATAATAGAGTTGAGCAAAAAGATAAATAACAGAAGCGCCGCTTTTTTTCTCATTAACTATCTAAGTTAACATTTTTATTGTTATTTTGTTTCGTAAACCTATACTTTATTGGCCTTTGCTGTAATTGCTGCTTATCAGTTGTTAAAGTGGGGCAATTTATATCCGTGTTCACTTATTACTCCACGCAAATTTGCTCAAGGTCAGCCAAGTTTGTACAGGTCTGCCTGGTTAAAGTTAAAAACATTATTACGGCGAGCTATACAGAAAACTTTTACAGTAAGCTAATACTTGCATTTGTAAAGTGGCAGAGTCGTTACTTTAGAACAGCCTTGGTACAGGTGCGCTTCAGTGGATAAATAAATATATTACGTTTAATGTTTATTTCAACAAAATGAAGAAAAAGTCCGTGTTATAGTGCAGAATCCGGTCATTGTCGAATTGTTTTCCTGATATGCGAAGATGAAGGTTATGAGGTAAAGGTTTTAGAATAGATACGCAGAGCCAAATATGACAAGCGATTATTGACTATAATTTGATGTCATCATCCTGGATATCATCAGCCAAAGTGAAGAAGGTACATTATTATGCTTTACGCTAAAAGAAAACCCAAAAACGAAACACATCCCGGTAATCGTACCTTCGACGCATCCAAAGGTCCTGACTGCCCTTAAAGCAGTTTGCGCAGATGACTCCTGCAAAACGCTTTCACTTTGCCAATTGATACTAAATCCATACGGATTCGGTTCATGTTTTCATAGAATTCAATTAGGACAGCTGCAAGCAGATTGCTGGATTTTATGTTTGGCCGGTGATTAACTTGCTGAAATGTTGTAAAAGAGGCCTCAACTGTTAAATTAATGCGTGCGTCTACAGTTTTTTCTTTGGATTTAACCGACATAAAACAGACAAAATGGTTGCTTATTTGACTATGAAAGCGATGAAACAGTGCCGATTGTTGTGAAACGCTGTTTGATTGTCCATTTCTTATTTGGTATTGTACGATTTCATTTGCTCCATCGTACAATGCCAGCATGAGCTTAACATAGTAATTGTCGGAACCGCTTTCCACTGGTATCGCTTTGGAATTTAGCGACGCGGGCAGCAAGCAATTTGCTCAGTGGGAAGTGACTGTCTGAAAGTTATTATTTTTATGGGAATTGAATGGCCTTGAACACCTTGGTTACGCCAATGCTTCCGTAAACCAATAAAGTTATGATAGTGAATGCAGCAAGTTTAAGCTTTGTGAAAGACAGTTCATCCATGTTTTTAAATTAACTGAAGCAACTGGATATTAAGATCGGCTGTAAAATAGTCGTTGAGCAATTTATTGACTTCGACCAATCTGCTGGTATCAAGATCGATAACGGCGACACGGTCAGCGTTTCAAGAAAATTCTTGGAAAGTATCCTGATCAGCTAAATCTCTATGCAACGTCGTAAAAAGAGGGTACCGCAGAACCATACTACGCATTATACACGCAATGTATCGCCACGCCTTGTGTGGATCAAAATTATCCGTATCATTGATCATACTAAGGTATATTAATGTCACTGATGATCATTGAAGGGATTATACAGTATGTCCATGTAATGAGGAAGCACTAACTTATTGTTTTATCAGTACTCCTGCAAAAAGAATTGTGTTTGTGGGTTGAAAATAGGTGTTACCTGAAAGTGTAAAATGATTTCGGGCGAAAGAAACCAGGAGAGAAACGCTATGTGTTATTTCAAATGCACCCGAAAGGCCATAAATAAAATAGTTTGCCTGTCCTTTTTCATTTTCTTTCTTCTCATTGATTGTTAATAGATTGTATCCAAAATAGGGGGCGAGTGTAATAGAGTGTGCATCTTTGTTTAAAACAATGTCATTCGACAAATGAAAAGCATATTGGGAAAAATTAATTTTATCTGTACCGGTGTTCCCCGATCCTTCAAATTGAAAAAACAAGGATCTATATAGGCGAAAATACGTCCCTATCTGAAATCCGTATTTTACAAAACTTGAAATGTGCGTTGATGAGTTTGCAATATTGACAGGGAATTTTATAAAAGTTAACGAATAATGAAAATTATCCTTCGTAAAATAATTTAACCAACTGCTTTTTTGCTTTACTGAGTTCCTGTTTGTTCGTATGGTATCAGTTATATCAGCAGATAATTTACTCAAATAATTGTATCGCTCAGAATGGCTAAGTAGTGTGTCAGCTTTAAGCCAAATTGAAGAATCGCCTTGTTTTGAAATGTTTTGAGTTACATCATTTTCTTGAATTATATCCCCATAGGCAAATGGCCCGATGTTAGATGTGTCTGTTTTTGAGGTAATATAATTGGTTGTTGTAGTGGGATTTTCCTTTTTATAAATGGTATTACCTTTCATATAGGCCTCTTGTACGTACCAGCGGTTACCTAAAAGACGGTAAGCAATATGGTACTGAAGCTTTGACTTGGGCAAAGTGCCATAACGCGTGACGTTAAAGTAACTGATGTCAGCGCCAACAAAAGCATAAGTGGCTGTATCTATATATAATGTTCCACTGGTTGCCTTTTGCTTTTTAGTAGAATCTCTTTGCGAGAAGTTGATGACATAAACATTCCTATCATGATACAATCTTTTTTGCATCAACTGATATTGAAATTCTTTTACTTTCGACGCTGTAATAAAAGGCGCACGGTTATGGATGATGTCAGCATGAGGCACTGTTAAATATCCTCCAATCCATTTGATGAAAATTAAAGATTTGTCAGTAATTGTATCGATTTTATTTTGAATCAGTTTTACTTCTTCATGCTTATTTTCATAATATGAGGGAACATATATTTGTACAATTGCATCGCTATTGAATAAATCTGACCGATTTTTTAAATATTGTAGCCGCATCGCGCCTGTTAATATATAAGGTTTTTGTGGATAATTATCCGGAATACGACTTATTGCCTTTTTTAAAATAGCAGACCCTGTACCCATAATTCTAACTTCAGCAAGTTCAACATAGCTTGCCCGCAATTCTATGTCAAAAGCGTAATTACCAGTAAAGTTTAGAAACAACTGTTTGTACCCGACACTTGTAAAACGAATACCCACTTGTTTAAATTGCGAAAGCTCAATCGTAATTTTGAATTTCCCTAATGAGTCAGTGGCGATACTAGTCTCGCCAACCCGAACTGTAACACCCTGTAAAAAGTTTTTAGAATCAAAGTCCCGGACAATTCCACTTAAGACAATGTTTTGAGCGTTGCAATATATAGTTATAAAGAGTGGCAAGACAAAGACTAAACATTTCTTCATTTTATGAACCAATAAAAGATGATTTGAATCGACATCTATTAAACCAGCGCTGAAATAAGCTTTTTGATATTCAATTGTTTTCTACTCTCCAGAATCTGTTGTCCGTAACCAGTATGATACCGGTGTTTGCTCATCATCCCAATATTCTGTAAATCCCAATCCCGATCAGTAAACCTTTGAGCAAGATTGACGACCATTCTGCCCGGAGGCGAACGGCATAATCATTGTAGTTCTTCTTCGATAAGTGATAGAGATCTGCATCGCAAATGATCTGTTCCAAAAGACCATTGGGTTGTTGCGGGAAGCGGGTTGACCTTATACATTTTATTACTTTTTCAACGAAATCCCTGCTACATGCTTCGGAGCTTAAAAAACCATCGGCAATATTAATACTTGAGTTTTCATGTCCGTCATATTCAAAGCAATAGCCGGTATCGTGAAACCATCCGGCTACCTCCAGAACAACTATATCCTCGTGAGTAACAGCGCTAACCCTGCCAATTTCCTTCACCGCCTCAGCGACATCCTGAGCATGAATTTCGTTATGAAAGTATATATTATTCGGAAGATTTTCAGAGATAAATTTCCTGACGAACCTTTCAGATCTTGCTACAATATTCATTGTCGTTTATTTAGCAGGTCAATCAATGCGTTTTGCTTTTTAATACTATCCCAAGCTAATTTTTTTAAACGCTCGCTTTCACCCATTGATATAAACGCAACACTGATCTGATCCATGTTTTCATAAAATTCGATTAACAGTGCTGTGAGAAGGCTACTTGACGTTTGGTTTTGTTGAAACTCAAACCGGCTGAAATGCTGTAATGCAACATCGGCCATAGCTTTAAAACGCGGATTGACCCGGCTCTCATGTGATTTAACCGCCAGAAAAGCTACATATCGATTGCTCATTTGATCATGAAATCTTTGAAATAATAAGGATTGTTGCGAAACATTGGTATCCGATATTTTGCCAGCCTGCATTTTTATCATGTCGTTTGCGCCGTCATATAAGGCGAGCATCAGCTTGACATAATAATTATCCGTTCCGTTCTCCACCGGTATCGCTTTAAACGTGGATATACGTGTTTGCAGCAATTTGCTAATGGAAGTATCTGATGGAAAACAATAATGTAGCGTTTTTACAGCAGCCCGGACTTTATCAATCGGCCCACAAGCGGAATAGCAAATCAAAAAGGCAACAAATATACTTTTCATGATAAATAATTAAATGATCAGCCGGGCAATGTCAATGTAACATACATAGATAGCGAGAAGCACAATTATGATTAACCCGCTAATCTGAACATAGGCCAGGACCGTCGTGTTCATCGGTTTTCCACGGACTGCTTCGATCCCAATAAACAAAGCTTGACCGCCATCCAGAACCGGCAAGGGCAGTAGATTAAAAAAAGCAATGGCTGTTGAAATCAAAGCAAGCAACCGCCAGAATCGTAGCCAGTCCAGCTTTCCTCCAAAAAGCATTGCGATCCCTATTGGGCCGGTAATTGCGTCGGCGACCTTAACCTTACCCTCCATAATATCCTTTAATCCCTTGGCATTATCGGAAAACGAAGACCAGGTGCGTGTCGCCCCGACACCTAAGGATTGCGGCAAAGTTACCTTTACGGATTTTAATTTGGGGTGAACCGCCTTTAGCGAAAACCCAATATGGCCGTCCTTATCTTTATGGGCAAGTACCTGGCTGGTCTTGCCATCATGAATTACGGTAAGCAATATCTGCTTTTGCTTATTCTCCTGCAGTCTTACCATGAAGTCATCGTACTGATGCAGTGGTTTTCCGTCAAGCGCTACCACGCGGTCATTTTTCTTGATGCCCGCGTTGCGAAGCTCACTGTTGGTATAAATGGAATCGAATTTAAAAATGGTACTCATACGAAAGAATTCCGTTGGCGCTTTATCTGCCAGCAAACGCATGATCTCCGGCGAGATCTTCAGGTGCATATGTACCTTTTCATCCGCTTTACTTCTGATGACCGTTAATATGGTATTTCTTTTAAGGATGCGCGTGCTCAATAATTCATCCTGATAAAAGACGGAGTCGCCGTCAATGGCGACGATCTTGTCGCCGGGCAATAACCCTGCCTTTAACCCAATTTCACCAGGCGTTATTCCGTAATCTGATTTAAGGCGTTGAATGTATCCTTTACCATAGATCGCCGTTTGCACGGAAAAGATGGAAAACGCCAATAACAAATTTAGTATAATACCCCCGGACATGACAATTAACCGCTGCCAGGCGGGCTTAGTCTTATACGATCCGGCTTCCGTTTCAAAATCAGGGACGCTGCCCGGGTCTTCATCTTCAGGCTCGTGAAGTCCAGCCATTTTAATATAGCCTCCCAAGGGGAGCCAGCCTATGCCATACAACGTTCCTTTATACTCAAATTTGAATAAGCTGTAGCCCCAGGCATCAAAAAACAGGTAGAACTTTTCTACTTTTATCCCAAATGCCCTGGCGGCAATAAAATGTCCTAACTCGTGTACCGTCACCAATAAAGAAATACCCAGCATGAACTGAGCTATCATAATCACTACTTGCATACCTACCTATTCATAAATTCTGTCGACCGCACTGCATAGGACATGCCCGATCAGGATATGCATTTCCTGAATACGGGCTGTAGTTTTGGAATTCACATTCAGTAACACATCTGATAATGTAGCTATTTTGCCGCCACCGTTACCTGTCAGGCCAAGTGTATGGCAATCAAGGCCTTTCGCTGTGATCAAACCTTGTAGTACATTTTCGCTGTTGCCGCTTGTTGATATTCCGATAGCCAGATCGCCGGGTTGTGCCAACGCCTCCACCTGACGGGCGAAAACTCTGGCAAATCCATAATCATTGCTGATCGCGGTTAGGGCCGATGTATCGGTTGTTAACGCTATGGCGGGAAGGCCACGCCTTTCTTTAACATATCGGCCGGTAAATTCTGCGGCAATATGTTGCGCGTCACTGGCTGATCCGCCATTGCCGAAAACCAGTATTTTTTTCCCTGCCGCAATTACACTCGTAACCAATCTGGCAGCCGCTGTTATGGAACTTAGTAGTTCCGGATCGGTAAGCGTTGCTACGGTGTCCTGATGTTCGCGGATCTCCGCCAGTATTAAATCATTATTTTCCATATTATTCCTCATCATTTTTTTCAGCGCCGTGTTTGGCTTGCATTTCTTTCTTCCATCTGGTGTACCATGACTGATGGTGCAAAGCCAGCAGCGCATAAAGCGCACCTGTTGCAACAAAAGCAATGATCAGCATATTCAGTCCTATTGCCACGCCTATACCAGCCGTGCACCAGATCGTGGCCGCCATTGTCAATCCGCTGGAGCTATTGGTGACGTCATTTTTATAAATAATTCCCGCCCCTAAAAAGCCGATACCAACCAGGATATTGGCAATGATCCGTGACGCTGCCGCCAGGTCGCCCATGTGCTCACCGATAGCCGTGAATAAAGCGGCGCCCAGACAAACGGCGGCATAAGTCCTGATGCCTGCGCTTCGGCCATGCTTTTCGCGATCCAGCCCAATCACGCCGCCGAGGATGACTGCCAATAATAGTTTGAGCACTATTGTCCATTCACTTTCATCATTTATTATCATACTATTTCCCCTGTTCATTGTGATTAACCACGGTTATCTTATGTGCTATATCCCGGATCGATTTTATTAATACTGTATCATAATAACCGGAACATTTTCCGCAGAGAATATGAATAAAAAGTTCCTTTTCGAGTAAAAGTTCCGGCAGGTAAGGCGTTCGCTGGGTTGACAAAAAAGCGTGGAGATCTTGTTCCGAACCTGGTTTAAGCGCGAATATTGTGATCGGCGTAGCGGTATCGCCAAAAGTATCCTCGGGAAAACTTTGCAGTGTCAGCAGGTCGTTAAGCGGAAAATAAGCACTTTGTTCTTTAACGATATTGCCGTTACCCGATCTGTTGGACTGACTGAATCCAAGATCCTTACCTAATCCCTCAAAATCATCTGACTGT
Organism: Mucilaginibacter inviolabilis; assembly: GCF_011089895.1. Lineage (NCBI taxonomy): Bacteria > Pseudomonadati > Bacteroidota > Sphingobacteriia > Sphingobacteriales > Sphingobacteriaceae > Mucilaginibacter > Mucilaginibacter inviolabilis. The sequence continues at coordinate 337,455 of NZ_JAANAT010000002.1, read as the reverse complement.
AAATGATAATGCCAATCTGTTGTGTGTACGAGCTTCAAAACATCCGTTAAGAAAGGAGAATAACGGGTAAGTATGTAACAGTTTAGCCCTGATGTTAATTGCTTAGCAAGGGACAGGTAATGGTGCAAATGCCTGAAATACCGCGCCGAATCATTATCGGTGGCCGCCTGTTTAACGAATAAATAACTGAAAAGTCCTTCACTCGCTGTTTGTTTAAAGGTAATTTCCATTTTAACCCTCCATATCTAAAAACCATTCCTGTGCCTGCTTGATCGCTTCCGGTACAATAGATAATTCCGACACTGTCCGCTCTTCTTTCATTTTGTTGGCGATCTGGATCGCTTTTTCTCTTACGTGAGGTTCCAGGTCATTCATTTCAAAGGGATAGTGCTCATTATTCCAAACCATAGCTGTTGTTTTTAATTGTTACTATTCATTCTATTTTTGCATTAAACCGGCAACCACATTAATACTCAATGCAACAATAACGGTGTTAAAGCTAAACGATAACAAACCGTGCATGAGCGCAAGCCGTCTGATCTTTTTGGAGGTGATCTGTACATCGGAGACCTGAAAGGTCATGCCGATCACAAAAGAAAAATAACTGAAGTCAAGATAGTCGGGTTTGTCTTCATCCGGGAACTGTAAGCCGCCAGGTTTAAGGTTTTTACCGTCAGCATCCTGGTCTATATCGCAATAATAAAAATGGGCATAACGGAAAGTAAATATTGTATGTACCAGTACCCAGGAACTGACCACGCAGGCCAAAGAAAGCAAGACATGCAGGGTTAGCCGCTGGGTAGTATCACCGCCCGTTGACCTCAATAGTACTAATATGGCCAACAGGCTGGCCAAAGAGGCGAACACGGCAAAAACAAAAACGATCGTACGGCTGGAATCCTGTGCATGAGCTTCCCGGTGCACATCGGCAGGATGGATGTTAAAGATCGTCAAACCTGATAATGTCAATGAAGCGACCGCATAGGTAAGCCAGGTCACCATGAAATGGACGGAACCGGAGATGCTGCCGAGCGTCGAAAAGAAACATATTGCAGCCAGACCTAAAGAAACATAGACCTTATGGTTGGCATCCACGCGGTTGATATTGAATTTTTTAGTTGTGATCATATTGTTGATAGGTGTTTTTGCTCCTGGTTAAATACCATTCCCAGGATCATAAAAATTAAAAAGCCGCCAAAAAAGGCAGCGGTGTAGAAAGGCGAATCCTTTTCTTCATGCGCTTCAACCAGTAGTTCTTCAGTAACGAGAAACAAAAGTGCGGCCGAACCAAACGATAAAATCAATTCCAATACTTTATCACCTGCGGCGTGTAGTAACAGTAAGCCGATCAAAGCGCCAACAATAAACAGCGAGCTCAATCCAGCTAAGATGCCGATGACTGTTTTTTTCGATAAGGAAGACTCCAGCAAAGTAGTTACGGTAGCCATCCCTAAAGAAAAGCATTCCAGGGCGAGCGCTAAAGCGAGCAGCACACCTTCTTTTGCACCGGCTGCAAAGCCAATACCCAACAAAATGCCATCCAGTAAAAGGTCAACGCCGATAGCGGTAAGTATTCCCCAGGGTAGTGCTTTACTTTTCTTTACATCGCTTTCTTTATTCGCTAGTTTCTCGGTATTATGTTTGATCAACAGCATTGCCGTGATACCTAAGGTAAAGCCGATAATAATAGACTTCGCATCATGTATCTTAATCATATCCGGCAAAAGCTCAACAGCTACGACCGAGAACACCACACCAGCAGCAAAGTGAAGCACAAAACTTTTTAACGCAGCACCGGGCGGACGGTATAAAGCAATTAAGCCGCCGGTGAAAAGCAGCAAGACCGGGATTATCGAAAATAAGATCTCCTTAGCGTTCATATTTATATTTTAAATTCTTTCATCTGCTTCTAACTTTTTGAACCCAACCCGGCAGGCAAATGCACAGAGTAGCCCGGTGATCATACCAAGCGCTAAACTGGCTGGCAGGTCATCACCAGCATAGATCAGATTGTAAATAATGATCAGCGCAAAAAGCAATAACAAAACTTTAATTATAACGAATTTTTTGCCGAGGTAAAGGCTTACGAAAATAGCTGCGCCAAACGCAAGGGTAGCATTAAGGCAAACCAGTGAACAATCCATAGGAATAAGAGCTGTATATTTATAATGGAAGCCAGCACAGTTTTGCAAAAAAAGCCTTTCGCCGATGCTGTCCAAACCGTAGGCTGTCACACCGGCAATGACAAGATAGACAGTGATCAAAACGCAGGTCTTCAAAAACTTTACGCGATCAAACCCGATCAGCAGGAGGATCACGGAACAATAGAAGGGTATCCAAAAGGAATAACTACCAAAGTGCGGCGAAAGCGAGTCCATAAAGGTAAACCTTGTACTGTTGATCGTTTGACCGACCTCCCGGTTGATCGAGGTCAATTGAATTAAGAGCGCGGTATTGGCCATACAGGTAAAAGCGATCAGTCCGAAGAAGACCAAGCCAACCAAGATCACCGGAAATCGCATATCTATCGCCTTTATCATCATTTCCAGAATTGCAGGTAAACCAGGAAGACAGCGCCCGCTGTCATGACGAGCAGGCAAAGACCGCCCAGGGTATTAGACAGCCATTTATTGGTATAATCCCCCATTACCTTTTTATTGTTCGCAATGTGAAGTACAATAGCAATAATTACGGGGCAGGTGATCCCATACAGGATAGCCGTATACAGCAGCGCATTAATCGGATTGATCCCGAAATAGTTGATGCTTAGGCCGAGTAAGACCGAAACGATAAGTATACCGTAAAATGCTTTGGCCTTTTGAAACTTCTTATCAAGGCTGCCTTTCAAGCCAAAGGTTTCTGTTACGATATAAGACAATGATCCGCTCAGAACCGGGATAGCCAGGAAACCCGTGCCAATAATACCGACCGCAAAAAGCAGATAGGATAATTTCCCGGCTACAGGCTCCAAGGCCTTTGCGGCCTGTTCGACAGTGTTGATATCCCTTATCCCGTGGCTGTACAGCGCAGTTCCTGTTGCCAGGATCGTAAAAAACATGATCATATTAGACAAGAACATGCCCAGGTTCACATCAATGCCCATTTTTTGGATGAGCATGGATAGCAACTTTGCCTCACGTTTTTTTCCGTCATCAGGAAAATCATCGCTGAGTGTCAGTAAGCGTTTATTGATCATCACCTGTCTTTTTAGTGCCCTTACATCTTCGGCTTCCATAGCGGTTTGCCAGAAAAAAAGATAGGGTGATATCGTGGTTCCCAATATGGCGACCAGGACACCAACAAAATCCTTATTCCATTTAATGGTCGGCATCAGTGTTTGCTTTAGCACTATACCCCAGTCCGGTTTTGTAAAAAACGGAACCGCTATATATAATAACAATGTAAGGCACAGATACTTCAGTACTGCAACGAACTTTTGATAAGGCAGGTAAATAATAAAAAATAACAGCAAACCGGTAAACAGAACACTGAAATAAAATGACGGCACTGCAGGAACGAGCAGGTTCGCAACGGCACCCATGGCGGCAATATCTGCGCCTATATTCAAAATGATCGCCGGAACGCTGAAAAGCACCATGAGGTACAACACCGGTTTGCCATAATGCTGTTTTAAGGTTGTCGTGAGCCCGGCCGAGGTGATCAGACCGATCCTGGCGCACATTTCCTGGATAGCGGCCATCAGGGGGAATGTAATGAGCACTGTCCATAAAGTGGCAATGCCGTACTTTGCACCTGCCTGTGAATAGGTCGCTATACCTGATGGGTCATCATCGCTCGCACCTGTTACGATCCCGGGGCCTAACGCGCCGAAGAACTTTTTGACTTTTTTAAACATCCTTTTTGGTTTTCGATTTAGCTATATTTTTATGGTCATTGTCATAGGCCAGCAAGCGGAGGGCATTAAAGACGACCAGTAAGGTGGAACCTTCATGAGCAATCACAGCAGGTCCTATTGAAGCGATGCCCAAAACAGTGAGCGGAATAAGCACTGCCACCATTCCCAGGCTGATCCAGAGGTTTTGTTTGATGATACCTTTCGCTTTACGGCTCAGTCCGATAGCAAATGGCAGGCTTTCCAATTTGTCGCCCATCAAGGCGATATCAGCAGTTTCTAATGCTACATCAGAACCTGCGGCTCCCATAGCGATGCCCACCGTACTTTTAGCCATGGCTGGTGCATCATTTACACCATCTCCGATCATGGCCACCATTTTTTCAGCTTTGTCCAGCTTTTGAACTGACTTTACCTTGTCCTCAGGCATCAGGTCGCCCCAGGCTTCGGTTATGCCTATTTGTTTTGCCACGGCATCTGCCACCTGCTGGTTGTCACCGGTGAGCATGACCATTTTTTTAATGCCGAGATTGCTTAGCTCTGAAAGTACATGTTTAGCTTCTTTGCGGGGCACATCCATCAATGATAACAGCCCGATGAAATCCTTTTCCCTTTTAACCAGCATGGTGGTATGCCCTTGCTTTTCCAGTTCTTCAACCTGTTTAAGAACCTCAACGGGTATGCTTTTTTCAAATAACGCTTTGTTCCCGATCAGCACTTTTTTCCCGCCGACCTCGGCCTGAACGCCGCGCCCCGTAATGCCTTTGACATTATGGGCCTCGGGTATATGGGCTTTCTTGAGTTTTTCCATTGCGCCTTTAACAATTGCTTCAGCAAGCGGGTGGTCGCTGAGTTTTTCCACGGCTACGGCAAGGGTAAGCAATTCTTCTTCTGTGATCTTCTCGAAAGGTATGGCGTTGGTCAGTTGTGGCTTGCCTTCGGTTAGTGTTCCAGTTTTGTCGAATGCGATAGCATTCAGGGAACCCAGATCCTCCAAGGGTCTCCCGCCTTTGATCAGCACTCCACCGCGGGCGGCCCTGGCTACACCAGCAAGGACGGCACTCGGTGTAGATATGGCCAGCGCGCAAGGGCTGGCTGCTACCAGTACGGACATCGCCCGGTAGAAGCTTTTACTGAACGGTTCATCGATCACCAGGTATGCGAAGCATAAGGCAACTACCAGGATCAATACGGCCGGTACAAAGTATTTTTCGAACTTATCCGTAAACAGCTGCGTCGGCGATTTTTGTTTTTCAGCTTCATTGACCATCTTGACAAGTCTGGAGATGGTAGAATCTTTAGCTTCTTTAATGACTTTTACTTCCAATGCCGATGCGCCGTTGATCGTTCCGGCAAATACCCTGTACTGCGGTTTGATCGTCGCTTCATTGGCGAAGTCTTTGCTGGCATCGGGAACGGGGGACTTATCGACCGGTATGCTTTCGCCGGTAATCGGTGCCTGGTTAACGCTGCCTTCACCTTTGACCACTACGCCGTCAGCAGGTATTTTGCTGTTGGGTTTAATGATAATGATGTCACCCAATATCAATTCCTCGATACGCACTTCTTCCTCCTTTCCGTCCCTGGAAACAAGGGCTGTGGGCGGGGCGAGACTGGTAAGCGCCGCAATCGACTTCCGGGCTTTACCCATCGCATAATGCTCCAGGGAATGGCCGAGGCTAAACAGGAAAAGCAATAACGCTCCTTCAACCCACGCGCCGAGGATCGCCGCACCGATGGCAGCTACAAGCATCAGGAAGTCAATTTCAAATCCACCTTTTAGTATGGTTTCGACAGCTTCTTTAGCCGTAAAAAAGCCGCCGAAGAAATAAGCGACAATGTATAAGGACAAACTTACCCATGAAGGCAAGCCGGTAACAAAAGACAATCCCCAACCTGCGCCAAGCGCCGCGCCACATATGATCGCAAAGATCATTTCCGTGTTCTTTCCAAAAATGCCGCCATGCTCGTGGTCGTGGCCTTCGCCTTCCTCATGGTCATGACCTTTCTCTGCATGGTCATGGTCATGCTTTTTATCAGGATGGCCGTCTTTTAACTTTTCTTTTTCGTCAGGTTGCCGTTTTTTTGTGTTTTCCGCGGTAGGGCCTGCTTTTTTCTTGACCGGCTGTTCATTTTTAACCGGCTGTTCATCATTCTTATTTTTCATAGTTTGAGATATTAAATATTTAAACAGGCCCGTCATACGGACTATTCTTCTTCGCTGTTTTTCATTTTAGATAAAAGGTCATATGCACCTTTTAATACGATCCTGCCTTTCAAAGACTGGTCGGCTGGCAATTGAACTTCAGTAAACCCTCCATCGGATATACCGGTGGTGACTTCTGCCATTTCAAAATGAAAAGATTCGCCTGCCGCCTCTTTAACACTCTCTGCTTCGCTTTGTTCATGCTGGTGGCTACTGCTTTGCTTCACCTCAGTGTGTACAAAAACGTATTTTTTCCCCTGAAAATCAACAATCGCGGTTTCCGGTAATGCGGTGACCTGACTGCTGCCGGTTTCTATATAGGCTTTCAGATAAGTTCCCGGGATAAATTTGATACTGCCTTCGGCAATAGCATGTACCGTTATTGTTTTATCCGTATTGACCTCTCGTCCCACCAACTGAACAGTGGCTACCCGATCCGTCGAATCATTAGAGAGGTTAAAGCGCACCTTTTGTCCGGGTTTAACTTTTTCGGCATCCTTTTCAAAAACATTCAGTTCGACATGGAGATTTGAACTATTGACGATCTCAAACATCACGTCGTTCGGTGCAACGAATTTTCCGGTGTTCACGTTCACTTTGGTCACATAGCCGCTGATGGGGGCATAAATATTGACTGAGCTTCGGATATTCCCTGCCGAAAGTCTTTCAGGGCTGATGTTGATCAGCCGGAGGCGTTGCGTCAGCGCATTTTCCCGGGCCAGCATGGTTTGATATTGTGCTTTGGCTTGCTGTAACACCTTTTGTGAATTCACGTTTTGCTGGGCTAAAGTTTGCTGCCGTCTGTATTCGGCATCACTTAGTTCCAGCTGGCTTTTGCTTTCCAGATAATCTTGCTGTAGCTGCACGTAGTCTTGATTTTGCAGGACGGCAATAACCTGGCCTTTGCTGACACTGCTTCCCTGCAATAAGGGGGTAGATTTGACAATTCCCCCCATTTGGGTGGTTATGCTAACCAAATTCTGTGGCGGGACATCGATAAAGCCGTTAACTTTCAGTAATCCGGCAAGATTCTTAGGTTCAGCTGAACCCAAACTGATCCCGATCGCTTTATATTGCGCGGCGGTCACCTCTACAGTATTTTTATCTTCTTTATGAGCCGTATCCGGCTTGGCTTCGCCCGTTGAGGTCTCGGCCGGTTTGCTGCCGCAAGAACTAATGACAAATGGGATGGCTATCATAACAGCCAATTTTCCTATGGATTGAGTGGTAAATTTCATATATTTAATTAAAAGCCGCTAAGGTATTGGAGCGTGTAAACGGATTGGTTGTATTGATTAATTGCTTGCAGGTAATTAAACCTGATCTCAGAATAAGTGCGGAGCGCCTGAGAAAATTCAACATAGCCAATATCACCACTTTGGAAAGCGATCTGGCCTTGTCGCAGGATCAGGTTCGTATTAGGCAACGCACTTTTTTCGTAGTATTCAATGCTGCGCGCGTTCTTCAGTACGTCCTGATAGGCTTGCTGGTACTGGCTTTGCAGGTTGACCTGGTAAAGATTATACTGGGATTCGGAAACCTGTTTGTCAATCTTCGCTGCCTTGATCCGTGCCGCGTAGGGTTTGAAAAATAACGGTACCGAAATACCGGCTTGTATTCCCTGGAAGCGGTTCGCGCCAGTAAAGTTCCGGTCCTGACCGTTGATACTTTGTACGCCAATTATGGACTGGTTAAAATAACCTACAGTAAAATCCGGCCCGGACCGTGATTTTTCCAGGTTGATATTCTTGTCGGCAATGACGATTTGCTGCTTTTGATAGGCGAGCGATGGATTCCTTACAATGCTACTGTCTGCATAGGGGACTGCATCCGTTGTCTTAACAAACTGTACCGGTGTTACAAGTATGCTGTCCGTCGTATTCATCAAGCGCCTTAATTCAGACTTAGCAGCCACTATATCAGACTGATTTTTCATCATCTGGTTTTTAACCTCGTTATATTGCGTTTCCGCAGTGGTCTTTTCCAGCAGGTTCGTTTCACCGGTCTTATAGCGCAGATCCGCGGCCTTTAAAAACGCGCTGTAAATAGAATCCTGGCTGAAGTACAACTTTTGCAAGGCAACGAAATAGGCTAGTTGTGTGTACGCTTGCCTGACCTCGTAGGTAAGCTGGTTTTTGGTAACATTAAGACCGATCTCGGCAGCTCCGATTCTCGCATTGTACACCTCACGTTGGTTTTTATATAAGCCGGGGAAAGGGATATTTTGCTGAATGCTGATATTATTATCCCTTTTTACACTATTAATCTGGCCATATTGGATATTAAAATCCGTCTTACCAAGTTCAGTAGCGCTACCTCTAAGTGCTTGCTGCTGCGTGATCTGCAGTCGCGATGATTGCACGTTTTGGTTATTTATAACAGCCGTACTGATCGCCTGTTGAATATTGAGTGGCTGAGACGGCACATTCTGCGCCCTGGCGGGCACTCCGAATAAAACCAATACCGCAATGATGGCAGCCGGGATAGCTTTGACTTTTTTATCACGCCATTTTTCAAAATAAGTATATAACACGGGTAAAACAATTAAAGTTAAAATAGTAGAAGTGATCAGTCCGCCGATAACAACGGTTGCCAATGGCTTTTGGACTTCCGCACCTGCGGCGGTAGATATGGCCATTGGCAGGAAACCCAGTGAGGCGACTGTGGCGGTCATTAACACCGGCCGCAACCGGACTTCAGTGCCTTCCAGAACAATAGCCTTCAAATCGTTCTTGCCCGATTTTTTCAGGCGGTTAAACTCCGTGATCAGTACGATACCATTCAATACAGCCACACCGAACAAGGCAATAAAACCAACGCCTGCTGAGATGCTGAACGGCATCCCCCTGATAAGCAGGGCAAAGATACCGCCGATGGCAGCCATTGGAATAGCCGAGAAAATAAGCAAAGACTGGTTGAATGAACCGAATGAAAAATAAAGCAGCAAAACGATCAGTAATAACGCCACTGGTACAGCTACCGAAAGGCGCTTGGTCGCTTCTTTAAGGTTCTCAAACTGGCCGCCGTAAGTAACATAATATCCAGGGGGTAATTTGATCTGCTGATCTATCTTCTGTTGGATCTCGGTAACGACACTTTGAATATCGCGGCCACGGACATTCAGCCCGACGATAATGCGTCTTTTCGTATCTTCCCGCTGGATTTGGTTAGGCCCGATCTCAAACGATACATCCGCTAATTGTTCCATGGGTACCTGATTCCCGTTCGGAGCACTTACGTATAAGTTCTTGACATCATCGATACCCTGGCGATTGGCCAGGGAAAGGCGAACCACCATATCATAGCGTTTTTCACCTTCATAGACCAAACCGGCCGACTGACCGGCAAAGGCGGTATTAAGTGCCTGGTTAACGGTGCCAATGCTCAGGCCGTATTGGGCGACCTTATCCCGGTTAATTTTAACTACGATCTGTGGCAGGCCGGTTGCCTGTTCCAAATAAACATCTTTAGCTCCCTGAACAGAACTTACGATCTTGCCAATTTTCCTGGAAAGGTCAGTTAGCCCGTCAAGGTCATCACCAAATATTTTAATGCCGATGTCCTGCCGCACACCTGAGATGAGCTCGTTGGAACGTAACTGGATAGGTTGTGAAAAGCCGAACGTGACACCCGGAACCTGCTCTAAAGACTCTGCCATAAGATTAGCTAATTCTTCCCGGCTGTGGGTTGTGGTCCATTCTTTTTTATCCTTCAGAATAACGGTAAGATCGCAGGCATCCATGGGCATGGGATCAGTCGGGATCTCTGCTGCTCCGATCTTTCCGATCACCTCTTTAACTTCTGGGAATTTTTTTACCAGTATCTGCGAAGCCTGGTTTACTTTGTCAATCGTTTGCGTCAGTGAGCTGCCGGTCAATAACCGTGTCTCTACTGCAAAATCCCCTTCCTCCAGTGTTGGAATAAACTCACCGCCCATACGGGTAAAGATGAATATGCTGACGATGAGCAAAGCAACCGAGCTGCCGACAACGATCAACCGTTTGTTAAGCGCGCCTTTGATCAATGGCAAATAACGGCGGTGAATAGCGTCCATCATCCGGTCGGAAAAATTCTTTTTATGGCTTTGCTTTTTACTTAACGCCAATGACGAAACCATGGGCACGTAGGTCAACGAAAGCAAGAATGCGCCAAGGATGGCAAACGATACGGTTTGCGCCATAGGCCCAAACATTTTGCCTTCAATTCCTACAAGGGCCAGGATAGGAAGATAGACGATCAGAATAATGATCTGACCAAATGCAGCTGCGCTCATCATTCTTCCGGCAGACTGCTCCACCTGCTCGTCCATTTCCTTTTGTGTAAAAGGGCGTCCGGGATTGTTTATCGCCAGCATATGCATCGTCGCTTCGACAATGATCACCGCCCCGTCAACGATCAAACCAAAGTCGATCGCACCGAGGCTCATCAGGTTTCCTGAGACCCCAAAGACGTTCATCAGACAGATGGCAAAAAGCATGGCCAGGGGAATGACGGAGGCAACGACCAATCCTGCCCTGATGTTTCCCAGGAATATCACCAGCACGAAAATAACGATCAGTGCTCCTTCGATAAGATTTCTTGCGACGGTGCCTATCGCACGATCAACCAATGCGCTACGGTCAAGAAACGGCTCTACGGTCACGCCCTCCGGCAGGGTTTTGTTAATACGCGCGATCTTTTCTTTAACCTGCTTAACTACATTATTGGCGTTAGCGCCCTTCAGCATCATGACAATGCCGCCGACAGCTTCTCCTTCACTATTAGCTGTAGACCGGGTTAATGCACCATAACGTATGGAATTGCTGATCCCGACGGTAGCGATATTTCTAATGAGTACAGGTAAACCATTTGCATTGTTCCTGACTACGATCTTATTGATATCATCAATCGTACCAACCAGCCCTTCACTCCGAATAAAGTAAGCATTTGGTTTTTTGTCTATATAAGCTCCGCCTGTATTTTGGTTATTTTGTTCCAGGGCATTGAATACGTCGCTGATGCTTAAGTTAAGACTGCGCAGTTTATCCGGATCAAGAGCGATTTCATATTGCTTCAATAAACCGCCAAAACTGTTCACTTCTGCAATTCCGGGCGTTCCAAGCAGCTGCCGGCGGACGATCCAGTCCTGGATACTGCGCAGCTCACGCGCGTCATACTTCTTTTCATAACCCGGCTTGGCATGGATCACGTATTGGTAGATCTCCCCGAGTCCGGTAGAGATCGGTGATATTTCCGGATTACCTAAACCTGCCGGAATATTGTTTTTCGCTTCGGACAGTTTTTCATTAACCTGCTGCCGGGCCCAATAAATATCGACCTTATCGTGAAAAACGATGGTCACCACCGAAAGGCCGAACCGGGATAGCGAACGTACCTGCTCAATTTCGGGGATCGTCGCCATGGTCTGTTCGACAGGGTAAGATATAAGTCGTTCAACTTCCTGCGTAGCCAGCGAGGGGCTGAGGGTGATAACCTGGACCTGGTTATTGGTGATATCCGGAACGGCATCTATGGGAAGTTGCTTGAGGGAATAAATACCCCATCCGATCAGGGCGAGCGTAAATAGCCCGATGACCAGCTTATTGTTGATGGAAAAATTAATTATTTTATTTAACATGAGAATTTTTAATGCTTAGTTACCATATGGTAATATTTCATAGCAATGCCTATAATGGCCAGAACCATCACGATCACAATAATGATCAGTGAAATAATTCTGATAACGCGCATCCAAGTCGGTTTAGGTCTAGTCTTTCGACCGTAGTAAACTACACGGTGCTTGTTTGGCATTGCTCTTTTTTTTCGAGCCATACCTGATTAATAAATTGAAAAATAGGAATCTCATGTATTTTGCATGAGAAAGAAGCGAAATTTTAAGAAATCAATTTGGGCGGTTGCCAAATATCTATGTTCCTGGTTTTGATCTTAGATGTCGGCAAATGAGGATAAAAATGCAACACCTCTCCTGGTATAGAAAATAGTAAGGGCGTGACAGCAGTTAGTGATGGTGTATTGCAGCAGGAACACTGACAAAATGGGGAACAATGATCTTGCAGCGGGTTTGATTCTCCGTGGCCTTGTTCAAGAGTTATTTTGGCTGAGATTTTAGACGCGGCATTAGAATCTTTGCAAGGCATCAAGCCCAGCACAAGTATAACAACGCACATAACTAAACTCCCAAATTTCATTGTTGGCAAAAATACACAACTAAATTAGTAAATACAAATTCGACTTAAAGAGCAAATAGTGTGCTAAACTCATATCATCCCGCCACTTGCTAACATAAAATAGATGTACTTCGATCCTAAAATTGATACAAAGATTAAAATCAACCAAATAAAGTAGATTAGAACTGTAACATAGTTAGTGAAGCGATGGTTAATATGGCTTCTCGAAGTTTCAACTGATGATGTTTGATCTTAAGAAAGGTCCCCTCTATTTGCTATGACAAATATTTTCCTACAATAGGCATCCGCCTGCCTACCCCGAAAGCTTTTCGGCTAACGCGCAGAATCGGGCAAAATTGATTCCTTTTAAATTCCGCTGTATTGACTAACTTCAGAATACGGTCGACGACAGGTATTTCAAATCCCAGATTGATAATATCCTTCGGTCCTCTTCTACGTTCAATGTACTCATACAGAACACGATCCAATACATCGTATTCCGGAAGCGCATCCGTATCTTTCTGGCCTTCACGCAACTCCGCCGACGGCGCTTTTGTTAAAATGTTTTCAGGAATGATGTTATCCCCGCGGTTGATAAATTTTGCCAGCGCGAAAATCTGCGTTTTATAAAGGTCGCCTAAAATTGATATGCCCCCAGCCATGTCCCCATATAAGGTTCCGTACCCCACAGCCAGTTCGCTCTTGTTAGACGTATTTAAAAGAATATAGCTAAACTTATTCGCAAAGGCCATCAAAAGGTTGCCCCGTATCCGGCTCTGGAGATTTTCCTCTGCAATACTGAAAGGCAGGTCTTCAAATACCGGTAGCAGTGTCGTAAGATATTGATCAAAAATATCCTTTATGGCCAGTACCTCGTACGCATTGCCCAGGTTTTGGCTCAGCTGCTCGGCATCGGCTATAGAATGGCCGGATGAATATTGGGAAGGCATGAGGAGTACGTGTACATTTTCCTTTCCTAAGGCTGCTACAGCTAATGCCTGTACCACTGCACTGTCGATACCGCCACTTGCACCGAGTGTAGCTTTCGAGAAACCCATTTTGGTGAAGTAATCGCGGATGCCCAAAATAAGAGCGTTATAGATCTGTGAAATATTCTTGTCGGTGGTTAAGTAAGTGAGCACTTTATTGCTTTCTTTCAGCCTGGCTACCCGCTCATCGACAAACTTATATTTATCTGCTTCGCCAGCTGGAGCATCGGTGATGTTTTCCGTTACGGCCAGGTAGTAATCTTCCTCAAAATACTTGAGTTCTTTGCAGAGCTTGCCTGATCTGTCAAAAACCAAACTACCGCCATCAAAAATAAGCTCAGTCTGCGCTCCGACAGTATTGCAGTAAATGATGGGAATATGATATTTTTGGATATTTGCCAGGATGATCTCTTTTCGGTCATCATCATGGTCATAGTCAAAGGGGGAAGCGGTGACATTTATCAATAGCGTGGGATTTTCCCTGATCAACAGCTCCATTGGGGAAACCCGGTATAACGGATTTTCAGTGAGATTCCAGATATCTTCGCAGATCGTTAGGGCAATTCGCTCTCCTTTAAATTCAATGACCTTCCACTCGTTGGACGGTTCAAAATACCGATATTCATCAAAGACGTCATAGGTTGGTAACAAGGATTTGTTCGCCACACCGATGATCTGCTTGTCATGTAGGAAAACAGCCGAGTTAAACAAGTCTTTTCCTTCGGGTATAAGGTTTCGCTGAGGAGAACCGATTATTACACCAATGCCATTAGAATGCGCTTTGATCAGTTCAATGCTCTCATAACAATTTGCGATAAAGTCATCGAATTCCAAAAAGTCCCTCGGTGGGTAACCACAAACACATAATTCCGAAAAGACGACGAGGTCTGCCTGATCGCTTTTTGCTTTTTCAATGGCCTTTACTATCTTATTCCTATTATGCTCGAAATTACCAATGTGGTAGTTTTGCTGTACTATTGCTATTTTCATAAAGCAGGTAAATTGAAGTCAGCACTCATTAATTTGATTGCCAATACTCAGGGTTTCGCAAGTTTCAATATCCGGAAAGCGCCGAAACCAACAATGACGAATACAATGGTGCCGATCACAAGATCTGGGATTCTGGAGTGAACCAGATATACCAGGATACCTGCCACTATCACACCGGCGTTGATAACAACATCGTTTGATATAAAAATCGAACCGGCTTGAATATGGGCTTCCTTGTTTTTCGCCTTGTGTAACAGATACAGGGTTAAGGCGTTGCCTGCAAGTGCAAAAGCAGACACAGCAATCATGATCTGATAGTTGGGCGTTTCGTCATGGCCGGCAAACCGTCGTATGACCTCGATCATCCCATAGACGGCCAGGGCCAGCTGCAAATAACCGCTTACTGCGGCCACCTTCTTTTTACTGCTTACTGCTTTACCTACAACAAATAAACTCATTGCAAAGATGAAAGCATCAGCGAGCATATCCAGGCTATCGGCAACCAAGCCCATAGAATCGGCAATAAAGCCAGTTACGATTTCTAGCACAAAAAATCCAAAATTGATTGCAAATACGATCCATAACAGCCGTCTTTCAGCAGCCGTATCTCCTGGTAGCGAAAGTTCGACGTCGACTTCGCCCAAATCTGTTGTCTGCAAGAGCTTCGCACCTAGATTCAGTTCCCTCAGCTGTTGATCAATAGCACCTGTATCGCCCTCGTGAAAAACAGTAAGCTGGCGTCCGGACAGGTCAAAATCAAGTTTTTTGACAGCTTCGTCGCCGTCAAGCTTCATGCGGACAAGTTGCTCTTCGGCAGAGCAATCCATTTTGGGTATTGAAAAAATAGCTTTTTCCATAGCAGATAAACATTAAGGATTAAAAAATCGTTTACTAATTAATGAGACCAATTTTTTTTGAATGTAAGATTGCTTCGCTATTTTCTTTAAAAAAACAAGTGTCTATTCCAAGATTTTTGATTTCTGATAATAAATCCATTGTAAATTTTTCTTTAGCGGGATTAATATTTCTAATATACACTGCAATGATGCGTTTCGGGTGTTTCTTTACGATAGCAGCGTAAATCATAGGGTCCTTTTGAGAATTGTCCCCCAAGAGGACAAACTTTTGATTTGCGAAATCATTTAATATCCTTATTATCCATATCAATTTTCCATCGTGCTTAGCTTTGCGTTTGTTTAAAAGGCGGTGCCATGAAGTAAGATTGTTTAACAGGAGGATACCTTGCGGCAGTTTATTGATAGCAAAAAAATGTTTCAGGTCGTCATATAAGTTCCACTCACTACTTGAGATATAAAAAAAAGGATTTGTTAGGTAACCATCGGTGTGCGACAAAGACAATAAACGGTAATGTTCAACTGCATCGTCAAATACTTTCCTTGAATAGGGGTTCTTAGTCAACAGCGTCTTTAGCTTCTTCAAAAGGTAGGAAGAATGAGAAACCAGTATAGTGTCGTCTATATCAGATATAAAAGCATATTGGGTTGAATGAGGTACATAAATCCTACCTTCACCTGTTACCTGCTTGTTTTCATTTTCATCTAAAACACTAATTTTAACTTTATGCCAGCCGGAAGTCACTTTAGCAATTGATTGCCATTCAAACAGAAAGAAACCATCATTTCTGGTTATTGCGTACAGCTCGTGATGCTTCCATATTAATTGAACCCTCACATTCGCTAAGGGTTTAACGGAGAACAATTTTAGCATTTGAAAAGCATTTGAAAACGGATTGTTGGTAAAAGGACGAAGTGCGGTTTTGTTTTTTACTAGAACATGACCAGATATAAAAAACTTATCAGTGTAGCCATACCCATCATAAATTCGAACACTTCTTTCATTTTTACCTGTTTTCATTTTTCTACCAATTGTGTGCTGTTTTAAATTACCGGTTTATTAAGGTCTTTTTAAACTTAAAACGTAGTTAATCACTTCTTTTCGCTGCTGAACGCCCGTAGCTAACGCTAAAATCAAATATAACCAGGAGAGATAGGTTAACGAATGGATCGTGGTAATTTCGTCGTTCCGGTAAATAAAAGCAATTAAGAGTTGGACGGCAAAAAGAAAAAGCAGTAATAGCGCTTTCTTAAGGGAAAATTTCAAATTCAATAAAAGAGAGAGGGCAAATAGCGATTGGCTTGCGGTTAAAAAAAACTCCTCCCTTTGCCGGGCATCCAAGGGTAAATGCCCCCATGTTCCACCGCCTATAGAATAAGCAAGCGGAATCATTCCAACGAGCAAAGTCCATTGATTAATCTTATCACTGATCAGTGCAGATAGGGCGGATTCCGGTTTGAGGGCGAGGGTTAGTAGAATCGCTATTATAATTGTTGGCGCCTCGCTAGCCAGCGGAGCCAGCCACTGGATCAGCAAAAATTTATTTAGCCCCAACTGCCCGCCTGTAGCGATCAACGATTCAGCAAATGGTTCTGCTGATAACAAAATAACAAATGCGGCATAAACACCCAGAACGGTGATAATTATATACTGCTTTTGCTTTGACAAATTAGTTAAAGCGGCGGCTGGCCCGATTTCTTTTTCCGCTTCTTGCTCTTCATTAGATCCCTTACCGGTTTGCCATAAGTAGATAAAGTAGATAATAATGAGAATAAGGGTGTCCCAAAGATCAATTTTATTTTTCAGGACGATGAAAAATGAATATATACTTGCAAGAAATAAGAACCCTATTTCCTTGAAATTCGAGTTGCCCAGTGTTACACTGTTTTTCTTATTTTGCCACCAGTAGAGTAGAACAATTACAGGCCAGGCCAATCCTACTAAAAGCCGGTTGGCACCGGTCATATTCGCAGCGGCAAAGCCCACGTATTCTGACCCTGGATGACGGCCTGCCTGAAAACTATAATAGATATCTACTGCATATTCGGGAAGTACTGTGATCAGGGCTAATACTGCAATGGCCAGGCCTTTCGCGACAAACTTCTCGGCGGATTCCAATCCCCACGATAGCAGGAAGCCCGCACCCAACAATGCGAAAAAAAAAACAACAGTAGCTATAATCGAAGGAGGGTGCAGATCTGCCAATCGCACAACCACCCCTAATAAGGTAGCTGCGATAGCAAACGCAACAGACAAATAAAATTTTTTCATAATGTGGAAATAATAATAACATGTTTAAAATGATTTGTTTTGGAAATGGCAAACTTTTCGTACAACACTAACTCTGTTTCTTTTGCCGCAATCCGGAAACGATACAGCATTTAGTGCGACAATAATCGCGTTAAAATAAATCCAAATACCAGCATTCGGTTGGAATCCTGACTTTTAGAACACCTACCTATATCGCCTTGTGCCATTGTCATGATCGGGAGCCAGGAAAGCGCCAAACTGCTAATGGAATACCCCAGCCAGGTAATCCTAAAAAGAACTGGGCCATGACAGTTTGTATTGACTCATCAAAAAAACAAACGCGATTAATAAGGAAATATAAAGCTTGTAATGGGCAATTAATTTAAGTATGTTCATATCATTTTTAATTTTTACTAGTAACATGAATTGTTTAAAAATACGCTTAAGGGATGATCACCGTCAAAGCATTTGGCAATATATGTGCCCTGATTTGATTTAAGACCCCTAAATATTCCCCGTCAACTTGAAAATGAGCGGTTTTCTCCATTTGAATAAACAATGTTTTGGTTTGCAGGATCTCCGTTTTTCTATAATCATAGGGCGTGTGTGTGATCATCATTTTAAAGATCTCAGCTATTGAAATCCTTTTGAGAATGATCACCTCAAAAACCTCATCATCCAGCCTGCCGATTGGGTTGATCAACGCCCCTGTACCATATCGGGTCGCGTTTGCGATCACAATCATTGCTGCATACCTTTTGATAGAGGTGCTATCGGTCTGAATGGTTACGCGAACGGTGGGCTTATTCCAAAAGACTTTCCACGATGCTTTCACATAGCCCCACATTCCGCGGTCGTTACCGGTGTCGAACTTTTTTATCATGTATGCATTGAATCCTATATCGCTTAAATGGATACACAGATGATCATTGATTCTGACAAGGTGTACGCGCTTCGTTCCGCCTGTTACAATGACGTCAAGGGCTTGGATGGGATCTTCCGGTATCATCAGTTCTTTCGCCAGGCCGTTAGCAGAGCCTGCCGGTATAATACCCAGCGGGATTTGCGTTTCTTGTAAATATTGCGCCACCATTTTAACCGTTCCGTCGCCACCCACAGCGACAACTTTATCCGGTAGGTAACTCTTAATCTTTTCCTGAATGCTTTCGGGATGACAGGGGACGGTTAGCTGAAATAATTCAATGGCATGATCGGAAGTTTTAAAAAAGTTTTTAATAATGGTATGCCAGTCTATGTCCTTGCACCCAGACCCGGGATTGATTATAAATAATATTTTGAAACCTAAGAGGCTATTCATAAGTCGTATCTAATTAATGTACCGTCAATACTCACCGATAAGTGGGGGTTTTAACTAAAATGAAATTATACCCGGAAATCTTTCCGGGTATAGGATATCAGTTAGCGGCTTTAATTTTTATTTTTTCCTTCCATCGTTTATACCATAATTGCCTGTCCAGAGACAGCAGAAAGTATAGCATGCACGAGGCTACCACGGCAATGATAAACATGTCCAATCCCACAGTAACACCAACTGCTGCTGTACACCAAACTGTTGCTGCGGAAGTTAAGCCATACGCCCCGTTAGCACCTTCGTTTTTGGAAATAATACCAGCGCCTAAAAAACCAATACCGATAATGATGTTGGCAATGATCCGGGAGGCAGAAGTAATGTCATTAAAACTGTCTGCTATAGCGGTAAACAGGGTAGAACCGAAACAGATGGCGGCGTAAGTACGGATACCCGCATCGGCTCCTTGTTTTTCCCGGTCATAACCTATGAAAGCGCCAAAAATAAAGGCTACAAAAAGTTTACCCACCATGACGAGTTCGAAATTCATATCCATATCTAAAATTTTCATGGTAGTTATTCGCCCTCCTCGCCCGCGTTGGTCATTTTGCCTAAGGCAAAAAATGCCCCTTTGGTAATAACTTTCGCAGTTGGTGATATTTCTTCCAGCAGCTTTATTTCTGTATAGCCCATATTACTTGCACCCTTCACCACCTTCACCCTTTTGAAGGACAATCTGGGTTCTTTCCGTTCATTTGCTTCCGCCGCTGTCACGGAACTTTTTGCCGGTTTTCCTTTGGATTCGCTTGACGTCTTTTCATTATTGCCCTGTTCGCTCACTTGAACAAAAATGTAGTCCTGGCCCTGATAGGTCACAATGGCTTCATCCGGCAGCGAAGGCACCACAGCATTACCCACATTCACCATTGCATTGATGCTCATGCCTTCAATCATGCCCTTTTTGTCCCCTAGCACACCTGCCCTTACTGCAATGGTCGTGGAGCCGTCTTCAAAGGCCGTCCCAATGGCGTTGATAACGGCCTGCTGTTCCCTGGCAGGGTTATTCGTTATATTAAAACGGATAGTTTGATTTAGGTGGATCTTAGGCAGGTCTTTTTCATACATAAACAATTTTGCCTGTAAGCGGTCATTATTAACTATTTCCGCTATGACGGTGTTCGCATCCGTGTAGGTACCGATCTCTGCGCTTACCTTGCTGACGGTGCCGGTTACCGGTGCCCTGACAGCTAAGCTGGAAGTGATCTTGCCGCTTGCGACGCTCTCCGGCGAAATGCCCAAGGTTGACAACTGAGTATACAGCGCATCTTTTTCTGTATCCAATGTTTTAAGATCACTCTCCGCCTGCTGCAGGTTCTTTCGGGCACCGGCATTTCCGGTAACGAGAGTCTTTTGCCGGTCATATTCCAGTTTAGCCAGGTTGAGCTTAGTATTGACGGTTAAATATTGTTGCTGCATATTGACCAGATCCGGGTTGACAATAGTGCCGATAGATTGGCCTTTTCGGACAAGGCTACCCGGTACTATCGTGAGGGTACGAACGATACCGTTGAAGGATGAGGTGACTTTAGCTTTAAATTGATTTGGGACTTCTAAAACACCGTTCACTTTAAAAGAGGAAGTTATCCCCCGCGGTTCGATATGGCCCAGTTCGATACCGATGGCTTTCATCTGCTCGTCGGTAAGTTCAACGTTGTCCGGGTTATCCGCAACAGGTGCAGCGGTGTCCTTTGCCGCTTCAGTTTTCTCCGGAGAGCCGCCTTTATCTTTGCTATTGGTACAGGCCGTGAAAAGGGTCAAGGCCAGCAGAAAATATACTATAGTAATTGCTTTCATGTTTCTATTGATTGATATAATAATTTACTTCGATAACCGCTTGATTGTAGTCATTCAAAACATCCAAATAATTTCGTTGAATGTCTATCGCCTGGGTAATAAACTGCGATAGTTCGGCAAAGCCTATTTCGCCTGAACGGTAGGCCAACGTTGCCGCCGCTACAATCGCATTGGCCTGCTTCAGGCCGGTAGTTTCATAAAAAGTCAAGCTTGCTTTTGATCGCTCAAGCTTTTGTACAGCCTGTAAGTAAGCCGTATTCAGATTAAGCCTTTCCAGGTTTAATTGCTGCTCCTGAACATTTTTCTCAATTTCTGCCGCTTTGATCATCGTACGGTAACCCCTGGTGAAAATGGGAATCCGGGCAGTTACAGAAAATCCTGAATAAGGGTTTTGTATACCATAAAGCCGCTGAGAGAAAAACCGTCCTTCAAAATCCGGGTAGCGCGATTGTTTTTGCAGTCGTAATCCCGCATCCGCGATGGCAACATTTTGCTGTTGCAGTTGTATTTGAGGATGACTTTCGATTGCGGCGGCATAAGCACTTATCGGCAGCTTTTCCAAGGGCCCCTGTTCCGAAAATAAGTCGCTTTCACTGCCGGTAAGCTGCCTTAAGGACTGTTGCTGAATGCGGATGTCATTGTTAAATTGTTTTATCTGCGATTCCAGTTCTCTTAAACGCGCTTCAGCGGCTATGCTATCCAGACCTGCGACATCACCGACTCTTACTTTTAACCTCGTGGCCTGATAGGTTGTCGTGTAGATACTGTCCAGCTTTGTATAAAGATTTTTACGCTCCTGTAAATACCAGATCGTATAATATACTTTTCTGATATCCCGGCGAATTTCCAGACGTGACCGATTGATCGTGAGCTGGTCGTATTTAGACTGTTCTTCAAGTAAGTTTCTCCTCGCTTTATAAACGCCCGGCCATTCCAAAGCCTGGGATAAGCCTATTTTTAAAACGCCGTTTGGATTGTCGACATTTTTTCCGGACCGCAGATCTTCATTTTCGGCAAATATGCCTGTTTTGGGAAGTTGATTGGCGGTTCCAATTAAGGTTTGAGATTTGTTCAATTGCAGTTGGTATACTTTTAATTGAAGGTTACCCCGCATAGAAGTGTCAATACCTCTTACAGGTATTTGCTGCGCATATGTTTTTTGGCTCATGCCAAAAAATGAGAGGAAAATAACCGCGGTGGCAACAACACCTTTGCCAGGCAAATTCTTCGTTTTCTTTGCAAAAAGCAGATACAATAAAGGCAGCACGACCAAGGTTAAAAAAGTAGCAGTTATTAATCCTCCGATCACTACTGTAGCTAATGGTTTTTGTACCTCTCCACCTGCACCTGTTGAAAGCGCCATAGGTAAAAATCCGAGCGAAGCCACGGTAGCAGTCATTAGCACCGGTCGCAACCGTAAACTGGTGCCAACTAACACCCGCTTAAGAACATCAGCTACGCCTTCTTTCTCCAGTTGATTAAATGTGCCGATAAGCACAATACCGTTCAATACCGCAACCCCAAAAAGCGCTATGAAGCCTACACCCGCCGAGATACTAAAAGGCATGCCACGAACGAGCAGGGCTGCGACACCACCAATGGCAGACATTGGTATTGCCGTAAAGATCAGTGTAGCCTGCTTAAAGGAATTGAAAGCAAAGAACAACAACAGATAAATTAAAAATAGGGCCAATGGAACCGCGATCTTTAATCTTGCGGACGCTTTCTGCAAATTTTCAAACGCTCCTCCATAGGTCAGATAATAGCCCTGGGGTAGTTTCATTCCATTTAATTTTACCTGAATGTCCTTCACTACGCTTTCAACGTCCCTGCCCTGAACATTAAAACTAATGACGACCCTCCGTTTACCGGATTCCCGGCTTATTTGGGCAGGGCCTTCTTTTAAATTAATACTGGCAATTTGGCTCAGGGGAATTTGCATTCCGGAAGGAGTGGCAACATACAAGTTCCCTACGTCTTCTATTGAGGTTCTAAATGTAGTATCTAAACGGATAACCATGTCAAATCGCCGTTCATTTTCAAATACTACTCCTGCTGATTTACCAGCAAATGCTGAACTGATGACGGTATTAACATCTTCAATATTTAAACCGTAATTGGCGATCTTAGTTCTATCCAGGAGGATGTTGATCTGCGGGAGACCGCCGGTGCGCTCTATTTGCGGCGCGGTTGCACCTTGTACAGAACTGATTATTTTACCTACTTTAGGTGCTAAAGAAGCCAACGTGTCCATATTTTCACCAAATATTTTAATGGCGACATCTTGTTTCACCCCAGTCATCAGTTCATTAAAACGCATCTGAATAGGCTGGCTTCCTTCTACAAAAACCCCGGGAATCACATTCAATTTTTTTTCAATAGCTTCCCTTAGTTCAATAAAATCCATCTTTGATTTCCATTCATCCTCGGGTCTCATCTTGACGATCATATCGGTCATTTCAGGTGGCATTGGGTCCGTTGGGATTTCAGAACTTCCGGTTTTTCCAACAACAGATTCTACTTCAGGAAAACTTTTAATAATACGTTCTACCTGCATAGACGTTTTAATGCTTTGGGTAAGTGACGTGCCCTGGGGCATTAAAACGTTAAATGAATAATCGCCTTCTTTTAACTGGGGAATAAATTCGCCGCCCATTTTACTGAATATGAAAAAGGCTATTAGCATCAAAGCGCCAGCAACGGATACAACCGCAATCTTTCTTTTTATGGCCCAATTCAGTAACGGATCATATCGCTTTTGGATCCATATCATCATTTTATCCGCAAAAGTCGCCTTATGCACTTTATTTTTAGAAAGAAATAACGCAGACATCATTGGAATATAGGTTAGGGAAAGTAACAGCGCGCCAACTATAGCAAATCCTACGGTCATGGCCATTGGTCTGAACATCTTCCCTTCAATTCCCTGTAAGGATAGTATAGGAAGATAAACAATGAGGATGATGATCTGGCCAAATGCTGCAGAGTTCATTAACTGTTTGGCGCTTCCTTCTACCGTCTGGTCCATCTCTTTTTGACTATATTTCAATTGCTTAGACTCCCCCTGATGTGAAGCTAATTTATGCAGGACGCTTTCCACAATAATAACAGCGCCATCTACAATAAGGCCAAAATCTATTGCCCCCAAGCTCATTAGATTTGCAGAAACGCCAAAAACATTCATTAAAGAGAGTGCAAACAGCATGGATAACGGAATGGCGGATGCTACGATCAGTCCAGCCCGGAAATTGCCTAAAAATAAAACCAGTACAATAATGACGATCAGCGCTCCTTCGGCCAAGTTATGTTCAACCGTCGATATCGCACGATCAATCAAACTTGTCCTATCTAAGAACGGTTCAATCTCTATATCGGGGGGCAATGTTTTTTTGATAGTCTCCAGTTTTTCCTTTACCTGTTTCACCACTGAAAAACTGTTGGAACCTTTTAACAGCAGGACGATCCCAACTACCGCCTCTTCTTTACCATTGAATGTCGCAGCCCCGTAGCGAATAGCATTTCCTATCCGAACATTCGCTACATCTTTAACAAGCACAGGTGTGCCTGTATTTTTGACAACTATATTGCGGACATCCTCTAAAGAATTGACCAGCCCTATCCCCCGGATAAAATATGCATTGGGACTTTTGTCGATATAGGCTCCACCTGTATTCTGGTTGTTCTTCTCAAGTGCCGTGAATATTTCCGGTATACTGATGTTGAGTGCTTTTAACCTGGACGGATCAATAGCCACTTCGTATTGCTTTAATAATCCTCCGAAACTGTTAACTTCGGCTACACCGGGTGTACCATAAAGCTGGCGCACAACAACCCAATCCTGCAAAGTGCGCAGGTCCATAGCTGTGTATTTATGTTCACTTCCCTTTTTGGGCCGGATGATGTATTGGTATATTTCGCCAAGGCCTGTACTTACCGGTGCTAATTCCGGGCTGCCTACGCCCTGGGGCATCCTGCTTTCCGCCTCCTTAAGCTTCTCACTAACTAACTGCCTTGCGAAATAGACATTGACATCGTCGTGGAACACAATCGTAATTACAGACAGGCCAAACCGAGAAATGGACCTCATTTCTTCCACGTCCGGCAAATTGGCCAGACTTTGTTCTATAGGGTAAGTGACAAATTGCTCCACTTCCTGGGAAGCAAGGGTTGGTGTGACCGTTATAACCTGTACCTGGTTATTGGTAATATCGGGCACCGCATCTATAGGCAACTGCATTGCGCTCCATATTCCCCAAAGAATGAGGCCGAGCGTCATCAGGCCTATGATAAATTTATTTTTTATCGAAAATTCTATTATTTTGTTTAACATAGTAATTTAATGCTTTGAAACCATGTGGTAATATCTGATGGCAATACCGATCATCGCTAAAATCAATACGATAGATACAATGATCATCGAAATGATTCGTAATACACGCATCCATTTCGGGCGGGCATAACTTTTTTTGTTATAATAAATAACACGATTTTTATTCGGCAATGCTCTTTTTTTTCGAGCCATACCTTTCTAATAAAGTTTAATAAATAGACATTCCATGCGGACAGGCATGGGTTCACGGATCTACGAACGGGATTTAGGCGGCTGCCATATGGCTAATGCCCTATAGGACACTTCTTCGGTCGAAAGCCGAGTGTAAAGTTTTTTTATTCTTGGTAAAATTATGATACTCAGGAAACAAGTTTTGGCAATAATCGGGGCCTGGCAAGTTGAACACGGCCAAAAGGGAGAGCACTGTTCGTTATTGGTTTGTTTACGTTCCTGACCGTTTAATGTACTTTTAATTTTCACAGCGATGCCCCGAGTAATTGGTGAGCTTTTATCCTTACACGGAAAAAAGCTCATTACCAATACAATGACGCTTAATATGTAACAAGCAGCTTTCAATTCACAAATATATAATATTTATATTCCTTATTGTAATTATCTGTCCTTGACTAGTATTAAATCATTTAAGAAGCTGGTAAACACCAAAACTTAGCAGATAGGCCAAGCCTGTCATGTACAAAAATTGAATTACCGGCCATTTTAATGCGTTGGTTTCCTTGTAAACAACGACCATAGTACTCATACACTGCATAGCAAATGCGTAAAAGATCAAAAGCGAGAAACCTACAGCCGTAGTGAAAACAGGCAAACCGGTATCGGGGTTTTTGGCTTTTTTTATTTTTTGCAGGATCGCTTCCTGATGGTGGGCGTCACCATCGGCACTGTAAATAGTTGCCATGGTACCAACAAATACCTCTCTTGCTGCAAAAGAGGTGATCAAGGCGATGCCAATTTTCCAGTCATAACCCAACGGCCTGATGACAGGTTCAATCGTCTTACCCAGTATCCCTGCATAAGACGCTTCTAATTTCGCTGAAGCGACCAGCTTGTCACTTTCTAAGGCAGGGACTTTTTTACTGGACCGCTGTGTTTGATAATAATGTTCTATTGCGGCAAACCGGCCTGGAGGAGCATAACTGGCGAGCACCCAGAGAATGATGGAGACAGCAATAATCACCTTCCCAGCCTGGAAAGCAAACGCCTTTACTTTCTGTAGCATTGTTAAGCCGACATTTTTCCATCTCGGCCACTGGTAAACCGGCAATTCCATAATAAAATAGCCTTTTTGCCCGGATTTAATGATCTTTTTCATCACCCAGGCTACGATAAACGCTGAAAAGAAACCCAACAAGTACATCATCATCAATGCGATGCCCTGCAAACTGATAAAACCCCATACCATACGCTGCGGCACGATCAAAGAGATTAGCAATGTGTATACGGGTAACCTAGCGGAACATGTGATTAAAGGGGTCACCAAAATGGTAATGATGCGATCTTTCCAATTCTCAATACTACGTGTGCTCATGATGGATGGAACGGCGCAGGCCAGCCCACCGATAATCGGAATAACGGATTTTCCGTTTAGCCCAACTTTCCGCATGATCTTATCCATCATGAAAGTTACCCTGGCCATGTAACCGGTATCTTCTAATATCGAGATGAAAATGAAAAGGATAGCGATCTGTGGTATGAATACCAACACACCGCTTAAGCCGGGCAATACCCCGTTGGTGATCAATTGCGTTAACGGCCCCGGGGGTAAATGATCACTTAACAGGTTTGTCAGGGTAACAAAAAAAGAAGAGATCAGGTCCATGGGGACTTTGGCCCAGGTAAAAATAGCCTGAAAGATCAGGAATAAAATCAGTAAAAAAATTGCAAAGCCTCCAAATTTATGCGTCAAAATTTTATCGATCCGATTGCTGTAGTTCTCCTGCGAGGGTTTGCTGTCTCGTTGAACCGTATCATATAAAACATCGTTGATAAATTCATACCTGGCAATAGTTTCCTTTGCCTGTGCTTTGGAGGGATTGATGTCGTATTCTTTTTCTAATTGCTTAAGTTTTTCTATTTCTTCAGATTTCAGGTAGCTGATATAAGGGTATTGATAAACTAATTGTAATGCCAGGTAAGGATTGCTGACATTGACATCCTGAATTATTCGCGTAATTAAACCGGGATATAAACTATCCAGATCAATCGTATCCGCTTGTAAAGGTATATGGTTTGCTTCTGCAATCGCTTGTTTCAATTCCATAATTCCTTTGCCGTTTCTTGCTGATATCGGAATAATTCTCACGCCGAGTTTGTTTGCAAGTGCGTCAATGTCTATTCTTATGCCATTACGATCAGCCATATCCATCATGTTCAAGGCAATGATCACCGGAATCTTTAAATCGGCGACCTGTGTGTACAATAGGAGGTTCCGTTTTAAATTGGAAGCATCCGCGATGAATATCAGGAGATCAGGGTGTCCGCTGTTTTGCGTATCTGCTAATACCTCTAATACGATGGCTTCATCTTTACTCTTTGGGTATAGGCTATAGGTTCCAGGAAGATCGATAATCTGTGCGGTCCGGCCTTCAGGCAATTTTGCAAGTCCTGTTTTTTTTTCAACGGTAACTCCTGGAAAGTTTCCCACTTTTTGATTCATGCCGGTCAAAGCATTAAATAAGGACGATTTTCCGGTATTCGGGTTGCCGATCAAGGCAACTTTAAGATCAATTTTCACCACCTTTTAGATTTATAGAATAAATAATTTAATCAGTCGCACTCGCTATTAATTAACAATTTTGAAGTATTGCCAAGCTTTATAAATGATCACAATGATCATTAAACCACCGATTATGAACATGGCTATAATCCTTACAATTCGCATCCACAGCGGCTTTTTATAGCTTTTACCCGAGTAAACCCCGGTTGGTGTTCGTCTGACTCTTTTTCTTTTTTTGGCCATCATTATTTGTTTTACATTCCCGTTTGGATATGCTTATTTAGCAATAATGTTAAGGTGATTGATTGAAAACGAGATGATCTTGTCAAACATGAAGAATAGATAAGTTAAATACTTTTATAAAGGCACGACGTGCCATTGCCGGTCATAGACCAGCTATTAAGAAAGTACGCTTATCTGTGGTGGCTGCCAGATGGCTAAGACAATTTTGGATAGACCGGGATGATGGTAAGGAGCGTAATCCTTGTTCTCATTTTCGGTTGCTAAAACAACAACGTGGAACAGCGTTTTGGTTACTATAAAACCCCCACAGGTATTGCAGGAAAAAAAGGGTGAACAACCCTGGCACTCCTTTTTTGTGGAGTGTTTCTTTGCAAGTAGGTTTTTGATGTTAGCGCGAACTTCGCATTCCCTGTCCGAACAGCACGGCCGGGCTGCTGCGAACAGCACGAGCATTGCAAATAGCAGACAGAGTGATTTCATACTGCAAATATAGAATAATTCTAAATAAGCAATAATATAAATTAAAAGACGATGTAAGTTACAACGTTTACAGTTGTTGCAACCGTTAAAGTTGAAGTAATGAGGGCTGGTGCCCTTATATGAATTCTTCGAAGCGCCCCTGTTTAACCCAGATCATTAAACAATGAGAAAACAGTGAGCATAGCTTCAGTGTTGAATAAATCAGATCGATTTCTCAGATATTGTAACCGCATCGCCCCTGTTAAAATATAAGGTCTTTGGGATAGTTAACAGGAATACGACTTATAGCCTTTTTTAAAATGGTTAAGCCAGTACCCATAATTCTGACTTCTGGAAGTTCTATATAGCTTGCTCACAATTCAATATCAAAGTTGTAATAAGAAGTATAATTGATAAATGATTCCTTATACCCGACACTTGTAAAACGAATACCCTGTTGCTTAACTTGCGCAAGTTCAATGGTAATTTTGAATTACCTAACAAATCGGTTGAGGTCCTTTTTTTTCAACACGAACAGTAACACCCTGTAAAAAGTTTTTAGAATCAAAATCCCTAACACTTCCAGTTAAGTCAATATTTGGGGTCTTGCAGCATGTAATACCAGAGATTAGCAAGAAAAAAAGTAAATATTTCTTCATTTTAATCAATAGCAGGATAACAAAAAGCCCAGTCAAAATTCAACAACCATAACTGGGCTTAAATGGACAATGGATTTACTAAATCTTCGATACTATCGCCAACACTTAAAATAGCTCCTGTGACAAATCGTGCTCTCCTGGTGAAAATTGAACATATTCCGTTAAATCTTTAACCATTTTCCTGGCAAAAACGGCACTTTCTGAATTACTTTTCACTATGTCATCGTCCCCTAAATCAACGTTTTTCCCATAAATTGCTTGCTTTATTCCCTTCGATTGTTCAATTCGTCCATCTTTCCCCTTAATTTTTCGACCATGGTGAAATCCGGCCGACCATGCTTTACCAAATCCGTAAAATCATTAAAAGGTGCAAGATTGACTTTGATTACTTTTTGCATCACTTCTCCCCATTGCAATACCTCCCGCACTGAAAATACTTTATTATTTCTCGACTGCATTTCCATAACCATCGCCAGGAACATTTCCGGCGTTCCGTTCCAGCACGGCTTAACCTTGAACATCTTTAGAAAGAATGATAATACGCCCATAGCCTCTAATTGATGGTAAATAAATCTCCGCTATTGTAAATATAACCATTGTATCTACTTGTTGTCACGTCTGAATGCGGCTCGTCTAGTCACTATGGCATCCCCTTCGGGCCGGGCTTTCCGCTATATCTTCTATCGAAGGATACGCTTCCAATCCCTGATGCAGAAAAGGGAATGGTATTTCTTTTTTGCGAGGCTCCAGATTTCAAAATACTCGCTGACAGGTTTCCTTTTTACTGTCGGCTGAGGTTTATCGCCTTCGGCTCCAATGGCATTTTTTTATTTAATCAATAATTATTTTAAACGAAACGGGTAAAAAGCGCAGCTAAAATCAAGCCCGGAGTTGTCGTGGGGTTTGCAAAAGATTTCCGGCATAAACGGCTGCCTCCCCAGAGGGTCCCCTCCAATTATTCCATTTCCTTTTGCCCGCTGCCGGGCTTTACGATTTGCTTTCTTTTTTCCCTTTTTCTTTTAAAAATAATCAATCAGGGCAAGGCGGCGAAAGGAAAAGCAAACAAATAATTATTCATTAAAAACATTTAAAAATTATGCTATTCACAGGAAGATTAACCGCAAACGCAGCAGTAAATGCGGTCAAAGGGGACAAACAGGTCATCAATTTTACCGTAGCCATTAACCAAAGATGGAAAAACAAAGCGGGTGAAAAAAAGGAAAAAACCGCATTCGTTGACTGCGCCTACTGGCGCAATTCGGGCGTAGCCGAATACCTCACCAAGGGCGCAGTAGTGGAAATTTCGGGCTGGATGGAAGCACAGGGCTACCAAAGCAAAAAGGACGGCATCAAGGCAAGGCTGATTTGCACCTGCGACACCATCAAGCTTTTTTCATTGGTGGCCAAAGCCGAGCCAAAAGCCGAAAAAAAGGAAACCGCACCTTATACCACGGGCGCAGGGGCAGACGAGGACGATTTGCCATTCTAAGACCATCCACACCACTTAAAAATCTATTTCAGAAACGAACATTAAAAATTAAACATCATGGCACATAATATCAATTTCAACGAGCAAACAGGACAGCATAGTTTTTTCAGCGTAAAGCAAAAGGCATGGCACGGGTTAGGGCAAATCGTACAGGATTACCCCACCAGTAAGGAAGCATTGCAATTTGCAGGGCTTGATTACGAGGTTATCAAATCTCCCTTGTTTACCCAAAGCAGGGGAATGACCGTAGGCAACGGGGGCGAATTAATTTCAGGGATGGACATTGCCGTTCCTAACTACTATGCCACCATGCGCACCGATAACAATGCCGTATTGGGGGTAGTTGGCAGGGATTACAGCATTGTACAAAACCGGGACGCATTCAGCTTTTTTGATGCCATTGTTGGCGGGGACGGGATGCAATACGAAACCGCAGGGGCATTAGGCAACGGTGAACGCATTTTTATTACCGCCAAACTCCCCGGCTATATCAAAGTCGGTAGCGATGATTATATTGAAAAATATCTTTTCCTCACCACTTCGCACGATGGTTCGGGCAGTATCACCGCAGCTTTTACCCCCGTTAGAATTGTCTGCCAAAATACCCTCGGCGCTGCACTCCGTAACAGCTCCAATACGATTAAGATACGGCACACCGCCAATGCAGAGGACAGGCTGAAAGAAGCCCACAAGGTTATGGGCATATCCAACAAAATGGCCGATGAACTGGACGGCATCTTTAACCAATGGACAAAGGTGCGCATCACCGATAAGGACGTCATGAAGCTGATACAGCAGGCAATGGCACCGAGCAAGGAAGTACTAAAAAGCCTGAAAACAGGGGAGGAACTTTCAACCGTTCTTAAAAACATCTGCGATAACGCCTTTATGTACGCAATGGCAAGCCCCACCCAACAGACCGAAACGACCAAAGGGACTTTGTTCGGGGCATTCAACGCCATCACAGGCTACTTCCAAAATGTCAAGGAATACAAGGACGATGAAGCCAAAGTAAAATCCATCATAGGCGGTACAGGACAACTGCGCACACAGGCTGCATTCGACCTATGCCTCGGCTATGCCAAAAACGGGGCAGAAGCATTAACCCTCAATTAGTAATCAGGAGGGGGAGCAATCCCCCTCATTTTAAAACCATAAAAAACAACGTCATGCAAGCATTACATAAATTCAATAATGTAGAAAAAGCGAAGCTTTTACATGCGCTTTTTATCCATCAAATTCCCGGCTTTTTAACCTATGTACAGGAACTGTCAGCCTTTATGAAAGACCATCCCGACGAGGTACGCAAGGTTTGGAAAAACCAGTTGTTCGGGGTAGACTTTTGGTTTCAGCTATCCGAACAGGCAGACCGTAAAATCAAACAATACG
Source organism: Mucilaginibacter inviolabilis (assembly GCF_011089895.1). Taxonomy (NCBI): domain Bacteria; kingdom Pseudomonadati; phylum Bacteroidota; class Sphingobacteriia; order Sphingobacteriales; family Sphingobacteriaceae; genus Mucilaginibacter; species Mucilaginibacter inviolabilis. Next base: position 305,679 of record NZ_JAANAT010000002.1, on the reverse strand, counting down.
GTAAGCAACTGGAGAAAAGCAGCAACCTGTTTGCCGACCAGCTTTTTGACGGCTATAGTGCCTTGTACCTGCATCACTGCCTGACCACCTACACCGAAAAGGGCAAGCATACCGACCCGAAATTCAGAACAGCAGTTGACCTTTTCTTTAACCCTTAACCATTCAAACTATGGCAAATATGTGCAGAAATATGGCGGTGTTCACAGGTGAACAAAGCCAGTTACAAAAAATAGCGATGCTGTTTACCCACATGGCAATCAAGGAAAAACAGGAAGAAAAAGGACAGCTACCCGACTTTGTCACACCTGATAAGGATTGGTTCTTTAACATCGAGTGGGACGGCGATACCCTGTTTTATGATACCCGGTGGTCACCAAATTTTAGTGCGATGCAACAGGTAGCAGACCACTATCAGGTCGGTTTCATACTGGACTATACAGAAACGGGCAACCTGATTTATGGTCAGGCAAGCTACGAACAGGGCGAACTAAACGACATCTTTTTGAAGCCGTCAGACTTTGACCTTTACGAGTTTGACGAGGAAACGGATACCTACACTTTTGAAAATAACACCTACGAAAACAACGAGGAAATACTGGAAATCCTTTTGGAAAGGAAGAAAGGGGAACGGTTATGAAAACGATAACGCTCAAACTATACAGCTTTAACGAACTGGACAAGGAAGCCAAAGGGAAAGCACTAACCACCTACAGGGATTTGAACATCAACTTTGATTGGTGGGACGATGAATTTGAGGATTTTATAGCACTGTGTTCCTATATGGGCATAGCCGTTATTAAAGATAAAATCACATTCAGGGGTTTCTATTCGCAGGGGGACGGTAGTGGTTTCTCTGCAATGGTAGACATACCCAAACTGCTAATGGCAGTAGCTAACCAATCGTGGAAAGACTATGCCCCGATGCAGGAATTTCCGTTCAGCGTTCCACAGATTGACCGCAGGGTGATAGCACTGGTTGCGGATGGTATACTGCCAAGCGAACCGCAAATCATCAGCAGGTCAAGACAATACGGGATAGTCACGGATTTAGGCATTTCGGAAGTTATCAAAGACGGCAAAACACATGATAACATCTTTGAGGAACTGGACAAACTCGAAGAATGGCTGAGAGCGATTGCCGAAAGCCTGAACCGCTACCTGTACAAATCCCTCGAAAATCAATACGAATTTCTGACCAGTGATACTGCCATAAAGGAAAGCATTTTAACGAATGAGTACCTGTTTACCGCAGACGGAAGGTCGGCAAACCACTTAATTGAACTCAATAAAAAACGGACATCTAAAAATTAAAATCATGACAACGAACTTTTTTCAAAACATAAACGCAATGAACGTTCCCGGCAACTGGAAGTTGACGGTACATACAGATGAACAGGGGCAATTTACCGTATCCGCATTATTTACCGCCCTGCACAATGCGGACAATGCCACCAAAGCTATTCCGCCCATGCTTTTTAAGGGGACGGCAACCGAACTGGACGAGGGCTTTTTTGAAGCCATTACCCAACCTGTGCAACAAACAGCAGGGTTATACCACAATCTCAATGCCTACCATAAGGAACTGGAAAAAGCACGGGTAGCCTCCAAAATGGAACAGGACAAGAAAAACAAGAACAACTCCAAACCGAAACCCGCTACTGGTGAAACAGATGAAAATATCGAGTTAAGGGAACCACAACCCAATAAGGAGGAAAAAAGAAAGGCTTATGTCCAGACCATGATTAAGATTAATGAACTGAATGCCGCCTGTAAATATGAGGAAGCAATCGCCATTCTGCCATCAGCCACCGACTATCCTGAAAAGGAAGCCGAACTCAAAACCAAATTAGCCGACCTGACCCGCAAACGGGATCAGATGGCACAGGCATTATCATTATTTAACGCTTAAACGAAGAAGCTATGTTAGCGACAACCACATTAGAAAGAGTTTTCCTGCATAAGGAAAACGGCATAGAAATCATATTGACAGACCCCGGAGAGGGCTTCGCGCCCGAAGCGGTCATGACCTTTTATTCGGCAACCTATCCCGTTTTGACCAACGCCAAAATAGTTGGCCCCGAAATCAAAAACGACCAGATACAGTACCGCTTTGAAAGTACAATGGGCACAAAAGGATAACAGCCATGAAACAACAAATCAAACGGAAAGTACCCATCAATAAAGAAAACGACCAATGGAAACTGCATCAGCTATTCAGAAATTTCACCCAAAAACTCGACCAGCTGCCGGACGCCGGAGAGGTACAGCGCAACCGGGGGCGGAGCGCACCGCAGGGCATCGTACCAATGGTTTTCTAAAGACCCGTTTTCTGCCTTTTTGGGCAATTCAGTCGAGGAATTACAGGCAAGTGGAAGCGGAATTTTTCCGCTCCCTTGCTAACCTGTGTGCCGTTTATGAAATCCCCGAGCCGGATGTTTCAGCCATTGATTTTCCGCAGAATGTCACCATTGCTTATATGCAGGTTAAGGAAACTTTAAAGCTAAAGGATAAAACAGCGGACTGTATCATTATCAAAGATGAGAGCCACAGCGCAACATTAGCCGTACTGAAAAGATTTGATACGGGCATGTGCCTGTATTATATCCCGGTGAGGCCATTGTGGAACTTGGTACAGACCGCACAGCAACAGCCTTTGGCAGAAATGCTCCTGTCGGTTTATGCCTACCTGTATCAAATCGTTAAAGTGTCCTACTATACCGAAAATGACAGCTACCTGTTCGGTGAGTACGATATGTTACAGCAATGGATAGACGAGGCAGACGACGAGGACGAGGAAGAACAGCAATACCGGGATGAACAAACCGAGGTCATGGACACGCTAAATCATGCGGGTAACCGCTTGGTGACGCTTATCAGGGATAATAATTACCTCCTCAAATGGGAAGCAAATATAAAAGCATACAGGCAGACCGAAGATTGGGATTTGGAAACGGAATGTTTGGCTGACCAGTTCCTGACCCTGTTTAAGGAATACCCCGACCGCACCCTTTTTGACAATATCCACGATGAGTTGATAGAACCCGAAGAAACCGACCGCATCAGGATGGAGCAATATGTCAGCTTTTATTGGAGCAGCAACGACTGTTTTTACGATATGCTTTTCGATACGGTCAATAACGAGTTTGGGGAGTGCGGGATAATGGACGAACCAACCTCAGTACAGCTTTTTGACACACCGCAAACGGGTATAATCAACGATTTAGATTTTGAAAAAAGGCTCTTTGAACTAATAGACAAACTATGTGGAATACTAAATAAATACGACCATGACTAACGTAACGAACGATTTTAACGATAAATACATACCCTACAAAGCCTTATTGATATATAACTGCGAAAGGGAAAATGATAATAATATCAATACCGATGAAGCCAATTCGGTATATGTGGAAAGCTATGATATTGGCTTATTGGGCAACCCGATAAACGCCCACCCCTTATCCTTAAAGGAAAGCATCGCTTTAGCGGAATTGCTGCAAAGCAGTGCCGAAATGCAGAACGGCTTTTTGAAATCAAAGGGCTTGTTACCGGGAAACCTCCTGTATGTCAATCCTGACAGTAACGGCTATGCAGTATGGTATACCCCACCGCAGAAAAGGGATTTATTCTTTGTGGAAAATTTGGGCATACCCTGTGGTAAGGGCTATGTCCCGGCAATGGTATGGAAGGCTACAAGGGACAAACTCCGTGTTTTTGCGCTGAAAGGCAAAACAAAGCCAACAGGTAAAACGGAACTATACCATGCACCCTATTTTAACACCTATCAGGATGGCGGTGTGTGTATGGGAAATGTGAACATCAACATCGACCGCACCACCCACTTGGAGAATTTCATGATACAATGGGAGCAGTATTTCTTTGGCAGTTATTTCAGCCACATGCTTGGCGGTATTGACCGTACAAGACAAAACATCGTTCATCTCTGGAAAAATCAAACCACCACAGAAAGCAGGTTTCCTGATGACACGCTGTTTACCTGTGGCTTAAACCTTAATCAGTTAATCCGATGAAAAAGATAAAAATAAGACAAGCCCTGACAGCCGTTCACGTAGTAGAAAAGGAATGGCTAAATCCCTATAACCCCATTGTGGTTAACCTGATCGGCGCAGGTGGTACGGGAAGCCAGGTACTGACCGCTTTGGGCAGAATGAACCATGCCCTGATTGAACTGAACCACCCCGGTTTATTTGTCCGCCTGTTTGATGATGACAAGGTGGAACGTGCCAATCTCGGCAGACAATTGTTCGCCACTGCTGAACTGAAACAGTATAAAGCCGTTGCCCTGATCAACCGGGTAAACCTATTTTTTGGTACGAACTGGAAAGCGGTAACCGCGCGTTACGACAAGGCAAGTTTAAAACAACAGCCCGAACTCGCGCAAGCAGGGCTGACCATTTCCTGTGTGGATACCGTACAGGCAAGGCTTGAAATAGCCGACATCCTGAAAACCTTGCATAAACATTCCGGGCATAGCCGTAACAAGCCTTTGTATTGTATGGATTTTGGTAACAGCCGTTTTACAGGACAGGTGATTCTTTCCACCATTGGTAAAGTGCCACAGCCTGAAATGAAAAAGTACCAAACCGTTGATACCCTGCCGATGGTCACCGATGAATTTAGGGAACTGCTTTTGGCCTCGGAAAGTGCCGATAAAACCCCAAGCTGTTCCTTAGCGGAAGCCCTCACCAAACAGGATTTATTTATCAATTCTGCATTGGCCAATGCTGGCGCATCCCTGTTATGGCAACTGTTCCGGGAGGGCATGTTGGTCAACCGTGGCTTTTTCTTGAACCTGAAAGATTTCAGGATGCAGCCTATTAAGGTTACACAGCCCGTTGCTGTAATCGTTCCGCTGAAACCAAAAAAGAAAAATAAGAAAGTAGCTTAATTTATATTGAAAAAGGTATGAAAATTATTGATTTAGAGGGAAAGGAAATAGCGGTGACGGATTTGTCACTGGCTATTTTGCAGGCGGACGATTACCGCCATTACCGGCACATCAACACTGAATTTGCGGAATTTGACGAAAAACAACGGCGGTATTGGGAGGACATCTATCAAAAATTGTTAAAGCTGAAAAACGAATAAAATTCGCGCCGTCCGGCCACTTGCTGCTTTCATCCGCAACAGGCCGGACGGCGTGTTGGGTCGCCAGACTTTCAAAAAATCAATCCTGCCCCCGGCTATGCTTGCTTTTCTGAAACACTGGCCTATTTCTAAAATCAAGCATATGGTAAAGATCAAAGAGGGCTACGTGATGAACGCCCGTGAAAAGATGGAGTTTGACAGGGTAAATGCCCTGCCACGTAAAAAGGACGGCCGTGTGGATTATTATTATAAACCTCAAACAAAATACCCTCCGCGAATCTATGTGTATATGCACGCTGAAATATGGTGCGACCGCAACCGCCGTCCGATGGGGCTGTTTCACGCCATCCCTTTTCTGACCCGGCCAATGAACCAGGAGGAAATTGAATACCACCATTTTGACATCCGGCTTTGTTACCACCAGTACGAAGACTGGAATAAACTGATCTACGCCGAGGAACAGGAAGCTGATGAACTGGATAAGGAAAATCCCGGCAGCGGAGCGGTATTCCTGGATAAATTAAAAAGCTTCCGGGAACGCTGCCCAATTGGTAAAGTTGTCACGTATAT